>JAUSHE010000008.1 GCA_030648435.1 Candidatus Daviesbacteria bacterium | reverse complement strand
AATAGGGATTTTAATACAATAGTGGAGAAATTTGATACTAAACTTGTACAACCTGGTTGCTTCGATCAGTGCAATATTTATAGTGTGAAATTAAAAGAAAAAAATGTCCGGTAGTTATTTTGTTATATGGCGGTTGTTATTATTTATTCCTTTGATAGCAGGTGCTTATTTAATTCCTTTTAATACTTCTTCTCCTGTTAGTTATGTACTTGATCCGATTTTTCCCTGGGCCAATTTTGACGGCATTCATTACTTAAATATTGCGAAGGACGGTTACACGAATCAGGCAAGGTTTTTTCCGCTATTGCCTTTGATTTTAAAGATAACATCGGGTTCTATATTAGCCAGTTCAATATTAGTGACTGTTATATTCTTTCTGGCTTTATGGATTTTTAAAAAATTAATTGAACTGGATTTTTCAAAAGAGATATCTAATAAAAGTATTTTTAATCTCTTAATTTTTCCTACCTCTTTTTTCTTTGTCTGTGTTTATTCAGAAGGTTTATTTTTTCTTTTAAGCTTACTTACTTTTTATTTTGCCAGAAAGAAGAGATGGCTTTTGTCGGTTATATTTGCAGCAGCCCTTATGACTACAAGATTTGTAGGAATAGCAATTTTACCTGCTCTTATCTTTGAATTAATAACTGCGAAGGCAGGAATTAAAAAGTTTACCTTATTATTAATTGCTCCGTTGGGTCTAATTGCATATTCAATATTTAATTATTTTAAGTGGCATAATTTTTTATATTTTATCCAAGCGCAAGGGGAATTGGGCAATAACCGGTCTGTAAACTCCATTATACTTTTTCCTCAGACTATATATCGGTATGTCAAAATTTTGTCAACAGTTTCTATAAGCTATGAATGGGGAATTGCTTTATTGGAATTAATCTCATTTTTGTTTGTCTCGTTTTTATTGTATTTTACGTGGAAGAAAAAAATACGGATCAGTTATCTGATTTTTGCTTTTGTAAACTTTGGGATTATTATCTCAACAGGGACATTTTCTGGTTTGCCTAGGTATGTATTAACATTATTTCCAATTTTTATAGCTTTAGCTTTAATAAAAAATAAATTTTTCAAATTAATTTATTTTATTCTTTCACTTATTTTACTTTTTATATTACTGATGCTATTTTCAAGAGGGTATTTCGTGGCGTAAACTAAGTATATGATCTGGTTTATTTTGTTTTTGGCTTTAGTATTAAGACTTGTTAATATAAATCAAAGTTTATGGTGGGATGAAGCTATTAATGTTGTTTATGCAAGATCATCCGAGCTTTGGTGGTTTATTACCAAATATCCGGTCGGGGATTTTCATCCACCAGGCTGGTTTGCAGTGTTGTGGGTATGGGGGCATATTTTTGGCTTTGCGGAAATTTCTGTCCGGTTGCCTTCTGTTATTTTGGGAACAGCTACTGTTTGGTTAACTTATCTTTTAGGAAAAGAGATTTTTAACAAAAAAATAGGTTTATTGTCAGCTCTTTTTATGGCAATTGCCCCCCTTCATGTTTATTATTCGCAAGAAGCAAGAATGTATGTGTTAGCAGCTTTTGTTGTAACCTTATCATTTTATTTTTTGCATAGATTAACTACTGGAAAAAAATGGGCATGGCTGGGATTTATAATCAGCTTAGTGCTTGTTTTGTATTCGGATTATTTGGCATATTTAATAATCCCAGCGCAAATTATTTACCTAATTTGGACCAAAAAAATGCGCAGAGAAGCTCTGATGGTTTTTTTAGCTCCCGTAGTTATTTTCCTTCCTTGGCTAACTATTTTTCCGGCCCAATTTAAAACAGGAATCGATACTGCTTTCGATTTGCCTGGTTGGGCGAATGTCGTAGGTAGTAATTTTAAGGATCTAATTCTTTTTCCGGTGAAATTTCTTTTTGGCCGAGTAACTCTTTCAGATAAAAGTCTTTATGCCGGAATAGCTATGTTTGCGGGTGCAGTATTTGGAGGTGTTTTATTAAGCGGTATTAAAAAAGTCGACCATGCAACAAAACTTTTAATATGCTGGATCTTTATTCCGTTAATCTTAGCTTTTCTTGTATCATTTTTTATTCCGGTTCTTGCATACTTCAGAATGATTTTTCTTCTTCCTCCGGTATATCTGTTTTTAGCAAAAGGGATATATAGTTTACCTAAGAAAATTGCCGTACCGGCCTTTATGTTCATTTGTTTAGTTTCTGTTTTATCGCTTGGGATGTATTATTTTAATCCAAAATTTCAAAGGGAGGACTGGAAGGGGGCGGCAAGTTTTGTATCAAGGAATTTAGATAATCAAACTTTGGTTGTTTTTGAAAATAATGAAATTCCTGCATCCGTAAAATATTACGCTTCAGATTTATCAAATTTCGAACCGGCACTTTCTCCTGGTTTTGAAAAAAAATTAATAAATAAAAATAAAATATTCCTTTTCGAATATTTAGCCGATATTTATGATTCAAATAGAATTGTTGAACGGAAACTTAGAGATTTTAATTTCAGCGAAACTAAAATTTACAATTTTCACGGAGTAGGATTTATAAGAGAATATCATAAACTATGAAATTTTTACTTCTCTTGATTTTTTTGCTGGCAGTTGTATTGCGATTTTTGTATTTTCCGCAAAATACTTATTTTGGTTTCGATCAGGCAAGAGATGCTTATGCAGTTAAAGAAATTATTGGTGGGCATTTTAAAATAACCGGACCGCCTACTGCAACCGGTATTATTAATCATGGTGTTTTGTACTACTACATCTTTACCCCTTTCTACCTGCTTGCCAATGGGGATCCTGCTGCAGTTTCAGCTTTTTTAAGAATCTTGAACGCGGCGGGTGTATTTATATTGTTCCCTATTGTCACTGTTATGTTCGGAGAGATAGCCGCTATATTTTCGGTTTTCCTGTTTGCTGTCTCGTTTGAACAAACCCAATTTTCACTTTTTCTAAACCATCCGTCCTTGGCTGTAATATCAATATTGGTTTTTTATCTTGGTTTAGCATACTGGATTTTCAGAAAGAAAATTTGGGGTTTATATATTGTCCTTTTGGGACTTGGGTTTTCTATCCAGTTTGAGTTTGTAGAAACTCAGCTTATTGCCATTTTTCTTTTGTTTATCCTTTTTTTCAGAAAAAAACTTCCTAAGCTAACAATCAAAAATATAATTATTTCTGTTTTATTATTTATTCTCCCGGTTTCTTCATTCATTATTTCAGAAATTAAAAATAACTTTATTATCATAAAGAATGCGCCTGACGGAATGGGGTCTGCCAGTAGTTTATCTCAATTTGTGTTTATTATTACGCGCCATATTCATGATAATTTAATAGCAAACAATATCGGTGCAATAATCATAGGTTTAATTTTATTAGTTTCACTGGTTACTTTAATTCTTAAAAGAATGCACACAGATCAAACAATATTTTTAATCTTCTGGTTTTTCGGAGGACTGCTGGTTTACTTTTTTACCAGTAATGATGCATATTTTTATAATACCGGAACAGGAATTGCGCTTTTGATATTTGCCGGATTTATATTATCCAAAATTTTCTCAACAAATAAATTCCTAACCCTAGTTATTTTAATTTTAATAATAATTTCCAATATGTATTTAATAACCAAAAATAACCCCTTGGGTCCGAATCAAAAGATTAATCCACAAATAGGGTTATTAATTGAAGACGAAAAAAGAGTTATAGATTATATTTATCAAAAAGCTAATAAAGATAATTTCGCTGTTAATGCTTTAACAATGCCATATAATGTTAATACTACCTGGAGTTATCTTTTTGAGTGGTACGGAAAAGGTAAATATGGTTATGTTCCTGTTTGGGGAGGGGACGCTGCTTTGGGATTTCCCGGGAATCTAAAGGTGGAAACTGCCAGAAGTGAGTTGCCTGCTAAACGGTTTTTAATAATAGAGCCGCTTGAAGGGATACCGACATATACGAGTGATGCTTTTATTAAAAACGAACAAAGTTATTCCGAGGTTTTGGAAAAAAAGAAATTTGGTACTATTGAGGTTTGGGTGCAAAAGGCAAAATGAAATATCTTATTATTCTTTTGATTTTATTTAATATTTTAATTGCGAGCCGTTGGATAATAGATGGGAATTTATTTTTCCATACTGATATTGCCAGGGATTTTTTACTACTGGAGGATGTAGTTGATAATAGACACCTGGCATTAATTGGTCCAAGATCGGGAGCAATTCCGGGATTATTCCACGGTCCTCTTTGGCTTTATTTAAATTTGCCGGCGTATTTAATAGGAAACGGAGATCCTACTGTTGTAGGTTGGTTTTGGGTCATACTTTATATTTCAAGCTTATTGGTTATCTATTTTACCGGTAAAAAATTATTTGGAGAAAAAGAGGGACAACTAGCCGCTGTGCTTTTATCTTCGGTTACAATTCTTGGAGTTAGATCTTTGTTTAATCCTTATGGAGCATTGATTTTATCACCTTTATTTTTATTTTTTTTCATAAACTATCTAAGGAATCAAAAATTAAGGAATTTAATTCTTTCTTTTTTAACTTTGGGATTTATTATTCAATTCCAGATGGCTTTTGGTGTACCGGTTTTAATTTTGACAATTTCCTATCTTGCCTATTTTATTTTTAAAAAGAAAAAACTTTCTCATCTGGTTTCTTTGCTAATTTTACCTATTCCACTGATAACCTTTTTACTTTTTGATTTAAGAAATAATTTCCTGCAAATTAAATCAGTTATAAATTATGTTTTCGGGTCTCAAACATTTGGAAAATTGGGTTTAAGTATATCTCAATTAATTTCTCTCAGGATAAAAGAATTAGTTGTGGACGGATTGGGAATTATTTCCCAGGGCAATATTTATCTGATAAGCTCTCTTTTTGTATTTTTCCTGCTGTCCTTATTTATTGGTTTCAAAAATAAAAGCAGGAATTTAGATGTTCATTTACTGATTATTTATTTCTATCTGGGATTTTGGCTTTTTACCATTTTTTTTAAAGGGCCAGTATGGAATTATTATTTTTTACCTTTCATACCTTTTTTAATTATTCTTTTTGTTGGATTAAAGCGGGAGCTGAATAAAGTTTTCTTCTACGTACTTTTTATTGGTTTAGTAATAGTAAACATGTCAGCCGGGATAAAGGATATGAGTACCTATAATTCTAACGTTTCGGAGCAGGATGTCAGTACCTGGAAATTTAATAAATTGGTAGCAGAGAAGGTTTTTGAAAGGGGAGAGAGCGAATTTGGGTATTTTATTTTTACACCAGATTTATACGGATACTCACCCCGGTTTGCACTAAATTATTACCAGAAAAGAAATAAAGAAAAAAGAATTTTTCCGTACCAAAAGAAGGCAGTTACCTATTTGGTAATTGCACCACCTCCGGTATATGGACAGGATCCGAACAGTATCTGGTATCAAAAAAATACCAACAGTAAATTGTGGAAAGCTAATGATATTAGAATAACAAAAGAGCCGGCATCAATAATTACTTTTGAAAACGGATTTGTGGTAGAAAAATATTATCTTTCCGATGAGGAGATAAAAGTAGAACCCAATCCATATCTTATTAAAGATATTTTTTTCCGATGAAAATATTGGTTTTTTGGGTTTTGTTATCAGTACTTATTTTCCTCATACCTCAAGGGATAATTGCCGGTGAAAGATTAACTGGTTGTGAAAATCGTTTTGTAACTCTTATTAATCCTGTCAGGGGAAGAAATCTTTGGATTGATAAAACAGTAAAGCCTGCAAAAGATCAATATAATCTGGTCAAGGAATACAATTTTCCTGCCACATGGCTGCTGCAATATGATGTTTTATTGGATAAAGAATTGTTAGTTGAAATTAATAAATTTGATAAAAATCAGGAAAAAGGTGTTTTTTTAGAAATATCACAGGAATTTGCCGAGCAAGCAAGAGTGATTTACCCTCACAGTGTCCCCTGGTTTAATCCGAGAGCAGTTTTTCTTTCCGGATATTCCCAGTCTGACAGGCGCAAATTAATTGATAAGTTATTTATTGAATTTAAATTAAAATTTGGATCATACCCAGGATCTGTCGGCGCCTGGTGGATTGATTCGTATTCGTTAAATTACATGAAAGAAAAATACGGAATTAAAAGCGCTATGATTGTGGCTGATCAAAAGACAACGGATAATTACGGGGTATGGGGACAGTGGTGGGGAGTGCCGTATTATCCTTCAAAGATAAATATCCTAACTCCTGCCAGTAACTCAAATAACAAACTTGATGTGGTAATAATCCAGTGGGCTCAGCGGGATCCGCTGCAGGCCTGGGGAGAAGGTCCGGCAGTTTCTAATTATTCCCTGCAGGCAAATGATTATATAAGGCAGGGAAAAGATATTAAATATTTTAGTAATTTAACTAATGTTTACCTTGATTGTAAAAACCCGGTTGGACAGGTGACTGTGGGTTTGGAAACGGGTATTGAAAGTATAGGTTATATTGGCGAGTATGAAAAACAGCTTAAATACTTATCCGGAGTGTCCAATATCAAATTTGTAACAATGGGTCAGTTTGCTAGGGAGTTTGCTAAAATCTTTCCTGTTTTTCCGGAACAATTTTTGATAGATCCAAATTGGATTTTGAAAACCGGTTCGAGAATGAATAGTAAATTAGGCGATGATATTAAATACCGCCAGGACATAGCTTTTAGTGATTTTTTTATTGCTGATCATGAAAATTTCTTGAATCGTAATCTGCAACAATTAAGCCAAAGTAAACAGGCATATTCTCCCTACTTTCTCTTGGTGATTTTGATGGCAGGTATATTTTTCTTTTCAAAAAAACTGTTTAACGTTTGGATTACAGGAACATTATTTGCCATATTCTCTTTTGGATTGATCCTGCGGTCTGCTTACAGCATGGGGTGGCAGATATTTTACGGGCCTTCTGTTCCTTTCTTAATTTTTATTCAGGTAGCAGTTGTTGCAATTTCCTATCTTTTAATGTGGTTTTTTTCCAGACTTAAATTCTTTAAAGGCTTAATACTATGGTTTATTCCTTTATCTTTTGGACTGGATTTTATTATCTCTCGTCTAAGGTTTTCCTACTTTGGAGAGAAATATTATTTCTTGTATTCAATTGATAGTTTAAGGTCTACCGGATTTTCTTTTTTTAAGCCCTTTAATTTAAGAATAATAAATCAGGATTTCCCATCAGTAATATCATCATCGCTACTTAAGGTTGATTTTGCAAAACTTTGGGATAATTTATATATATCGCTTATTGCTTATCCGTTGCTTCATATTCTCCTTGCAGTGTTGTTAGGGTATTTGTTTGGGAAGTTTCCTTCTGGTGTAAGGAAAATTTTAGTGGGGTTACTTATAGTTTTAGCAATTTTGCAGTTTATAAATATTTTCCAAGCTGACCCGCGTTTGGTACAATGATCTTTGATGATTAAAGTAGGGTTTGATATTTCACAGGTAGCACATAGTGGCGGGGTCCGGACTTATACTCAGAATTTAACTTCCGAACTTTCTAAACTTTCCAATTTGGATATGGTCTATTTCTATTCATCTCTCCGGAAATCATATACAGGGGATTTGAAAAATGTAAAGTCATTCCGATTCCCGCCTTTACTGTTTGAGCCGATGTTTAATTCGTGGAGAGTATCAATCGAAAACTTCATAGGTTCTGTCGATGTTTTTCACTCATCTGATTGGACGGAGCCTAAGAGTAAAGCAAAAAAGGTGACGACTTATCACGATGTTGTGCCGATAAAATACCCACAGTGGTCACACCCAAAAATTATTACTGTGCATAAGAGGCGGTTAAAACTTGTAGAACAAGAAATTAATATGGTTATTGCTGTGTCAGAAGCTACTAAAAAAGATCTACTGGAAGTCTCGAATATTCCTGAGGATAAAATTACAGTAATTTATGAAGGGCCAACTGCGGATTTTAAACCCCAATCAAAAGAAACTATAAAGAAGTTTAAAGAGAAATATAATTTGCCGGAGAAGTTTGTTTTGGCAATGGGTGGAGTAGGGGAGAGAAAAAATTTAGGGAGAGTAAAAGAAGCATGCCGTGATTATAATTTGGTGATTTCAGGGCAGACGCTCCCCTGGTTGAGTATAAAAGAATTAGAATTACTTTATTCCTCAGCTGATGTATTGCTTTATCCATCACTGTATGAAGGGTTTGGCTTGCCGATATTAGATGCTTTTGCAAGTGGTACTCCTGTTGTTACTTCAAATATTTCATCGATGCCGGAAGTTGGTAGCGACGGCGCGCTCTACGTAAATCCGGAAAGTACGGAAGACATAAAAGAAAAACTTAAAAGCGTTTTAAATGATAAGGATCTAAAACAGGATTTAATAAAGAAAGGTTTTGAACGGGTTAGACAATTTTCCTGGGAAAAGTGCGCTCGCGAAACTGCAAAAGTTTACGAAGGACTAGTTAAATGAGGATTTGGATTGATGGGTATGAGGCAAATGCACAGCAAAGATTGGGTTCGTCTCAGGTAGCTTTTGAGCTTCTAAGCAATCTTGAAAAAATAGATCTCAAAAACGACTACACTGTTTTATTGCCTGCTCCCCCACTTTCTGACCTGCCAAGAGAGAGAGAGGGCTGGAAATATAAAATGCTGAAGCCTAAGAAACTTTGGACCAGAATTGCTTTGCCTTTGGCACTTTTTACCGCTAAGCAAAAACCCGATATTTTCTTTTCTCCCACCCATTATATTCCAAGGTTTATTCCAAGAACAGTAAAAAAAATAGTTACAATCTTTGATTTATCTTTCCTGCATTTCCCTGAAATGTTTACAAAAGGTGATCTTTGGAAGCTGATAAATTGGACTAGGTTTTCCGTACAAAATGCAGATCATATAATAACAATTTCAAATTTCAGTAAACAGGATATTATGAAGCAGTACAAGATAAATAAAAATAAAATTACTGTTGCATATCCTGGTTACGATAGGGAGAAGTTTACAGGCGACAGGCGACAGGTTACAGATAAGAAATACATTATATATATAGGAACTATACAACCGAGAAAAAACCTATTGAGATTAATAGAGGCTGTTTCCAGAATAGATAACCTAAATTTAATGGTTGTGGGAAAAACAACAGGGGAGGGGAAGCAAGGCTGGATGTATGAAGAAATCTTAAGAGCTCCTTCTGATTTTGGCATTGAAGATAGAGTGAAGTTTTTGGGGTTTGTACCAACAGAGGAGTTGCAAACGCTTTTAGCAGGAGCAATAGCTTATGTACAGCCTTCGCTTTGGGAGGGGTTTGGGATCCCAGTGGTAGAGGCAATGGCAGTCGGTACTCCTGTTATTGTTTCCAATGTTTCATCCCTTCCAGAAGTTGTAGGAAAGGCAGGATTACTTATTGATCCTTATTCTGTAGATCAAATCGAGCAGGCAATAAGGCTTATTGTAACCGATAAAAGACTGCAACAGAAATATTCCAAAGCAGGGTTATTGCAATCACAAAAATTCTCCTGGGACAAGATGGCAAAAGAGGTATTAAAGGTTTTTGAAAAATTGGGGTCTTGACAAAGCGTCGTAATACTAGTATACTAGTATGATGATAACCAGGCAATTGGGTGAATTGATTGATTTGTTACTGGAAATCAATTCTAAAAAAGAAATGGAAGATTTTCTTTTGGGAATTTTTACCCCAAAGGAACGTCAGGAGATACCTATGAGGTTAAGTATTGTTAAGATGCTTAAAAAAGGGGTTCGGCAACATAGCGTCGCTGAAAGGTTAGGAGTAGGTATTGCCACTGTGACTAGAGGTTCAAGAGAGCTGCGGAAAGGAAGATTTAAAGCAGTAAACTAAGAAAGCTAAATTTATGGAAAGATTTAATGATGGAAATAAAGGAGCCTCCGGCCCCTCTCAAGAGGGTCAGGGGTTAGTTTGGCTCTCAAGAAGCTAAAGCCTACTCTCTAACTTTAGATGGGGTAAAAAACATAGCCAAAGAAGGATTGGTTGTTCCTGTCTACCGTACGCTTCCTTCGGATTTATATACACCTGCTTCCGCATATCTTAATCTTCTCGGAGAAAGAACTGGATTTTCTTCTTCCCCATCTTTTCTACTAGAGAGCGTTGTAGGTGGAGAAAAAGTAGGAAGGTATAGTTATATTGGCATAGCACCTAAAGACGGAATTGTCCTGAAAGACGGTGTTATTTCAGAACTAAGGAGAGATAACAAAGTTCCTACTCAAAGAATAGAATCCACAGACCCTTTAAGGGCAATACAGGATAGTGTTTCCAAGGTTATTGCAAAAACCCCTGGTCTTCCTCCTTTTGTTGGTGGTTATGTGGGGTATATAGGGTATGAAGTTGTGAGTTCTTTTGAAGATACAGTTCCGACTTCAAACCCGGATGTATTGGGAGTTCCGGATGCTATGCTTTTTAACTATGATAATGTCGTTGTTTTTGATCATGTCCGCAATGAGTTAAAGGTTACGGGGAATATACATGTAGAAAATCCCGACGATTTAGAAGAGCAATATACAGAAGTAACTTCAAGAATTGATCAAATAGTAGATCGGATACAGTCCCCGTTACCTGCTAAAAGCCCAAAGCGGATAGGCAGAGAAGTCAAGAAAGGGGTTACTGAATCGAACTTTAGTAAAGAAGATTATCTAAAAGCAATAGAAAAAGCAAAAGAATATGTTTGTGCAGGAGATATAATTCAGGTCGTCCTCTCTCAAAGGTTTGCAAGAAAAACAGAAGCTGATCCATTTTCTCTCTATAGAGCCTTAAGAAGGGTAAATCCTTCCCCATTTATGATCTATTTTGATTATGGTGATTTCCAGATTATTGGTGCCTCTCCTGAATTATTACTAAAAGTTGAGGATGGGATTGTAACTACATGTCCAATTGCAGGTACCAGGCCACGAGGACAGACTCCAGAAGAAGATGAAAAGTTGGCTGAGGAGCTTAAAAATAATGAAAAAGAAAAAGCAGAACACAGGATGCTCCTCGATTTAGGAAGAAATGATGTGGGAAAAATTGCTGCTTCAGGAACGGTTAGCGTAACAAGAATTATGGAAGTTGAACGGTTTTCTCATGTTATGCACCTTGCTTCTGAGGTACAAGGAAAACTTAGAGATCAATATACTTCTCTGGATGCTTTGCGTAGCGCCTTCCCGGCAGGCACTCTAAGCGGAGCGCCTAAAATAAGAGCAATGCAAATAATAGATGAGCTTGAAAATGAGAAAAGAGGCCCATATGGAGGTGTAATGGGATACATTTCTTATGACGGCAATTTAGAGATGGCTATAACTATAAGAACTATGGTTTTCAAAGATGGAACTGCGTATGCTCAAGCAGGAGGAGGAATCGTATATGACAGTGATCCCGAGGCAGAATTTGAAGAAACTATAATTAAATCAAAAGGATCTCTTAAGGCTATTGATCTAGCAGAAAAGGAGTATTTATGAAACTAGAGAGAGAAACTACAAATGTTCTATTGATAGACAACTATGATAGTTTTACCTATAACCTCTACCAGTACCTCTGTGAATTAGGGGCTACAGTGGAAGTACACCGTAATGATAGGATTAGCCTTGATGAGATCGAGGCGATGAGGCCTGATAGGATCGTCCTCTCGCCCGGTCCTTGCTCGCCTCGTGAGGCAGGCATTTCAGTAGATGTTGTCAAACGCTTTGGAGAACATACACCCCTTTTAGGGGTTTGTTTAGGTCACCAGTGTATTGGTGAGGCCTTTGGTGGTGTAGTAGATAAAGCTGGTGAGATCGTACACGGCAAAACCGGTATGATCCGGCACAAGGGTGTGGGGGTCTTTGCGGGTCTACCCAATCCACTTGAGGTGATCCGTTATCATTCTCTTGTGATTTTGCGTAATACGATTCCCGACTCACTGGAAATAACAGCTGACACTTATAGCGGGCTCGTGATGGGTGTCAGACATCGAGAGTATCCCATAGAAGGGGTACAGTTTCATCCTGAGTCTATTTTTACTCCTGAAGGGAAGGATCTATTGCGGAATTTTTTGGAGCGATAAAGTAAAAATATATGAAACAAGCTGCAATTTATATATTAGGCGGTATGGGACCGCAAGCATCGGTATATATGTATAAACTGCTGATAGAAATATCGGAAAGGTGTTTTTGGGGCAAAAAATAATGATGATTTTCCGGAGGTAATTCTACATTCCATACCTGTACCTGATTTTATTTCCAATAATAAAGCCCGTAAAAGAGCTTCAGAGATGTTAAAACAAAGAGTGAAATTGGCAAATAAGAGTAATGCATCTTATTTATCTATTGCTTGCAATACGGCGCATGTTCTACTGCCGGAATTACAAAGAGTTTCAAAAATTCCTTTTATATCTATGATTGAAGAGACAGTTAAACAAGTTTACAAAAATGGCATAACCAAGATTGGATTACTAAGTACTCCATCTACTATTAAGTATGGTTTGTATCAAAAGGCATGCGAAAGGTATGGAATTTCCGTAGTGCTGCCAACAGGAGGACAAATAGTCGTTCTAGAGAGGGCTATCCGTAATGTGCTCAAGGGGCAAATACTCAAAGATGACTCAGATAGCATGGCAAAGATTGCGGATAATTTGAGAACAAAAGGCTCCAGAGGGATTATTTTGGGTTGCACAGAGTTGCCCTTGGTTTTTCCAAAGAAATATCCCCTGCCTGTTTATAATTCTGTAGAAATTTTAGCAATGGCGCTTTTAAAAAGATATTACGCAAAGGCGAACAAATAATCGGTTCACCTTCCAGGAGTCAAAGCCCACCTGGAAGGTGGTTAAAGAAATGGGTGTATAATTAACCTTGTATGAGTCTTTTTAAGGATCGGATGGGGAAGCCGTTATCTACAGCAGAAGCTTCCGGAAAAGTTATTAACAGGTTATTTAACTATGTTTTAGACTTTGAATTATTACTGGTTACCTGGGCAGGATTTGTGCCCTCACATTTATTCCGTTTACTAATTTATACATTGGCAGGAGTAAAAATTGGTAAAGGTTCAAGAATACATATTGGCGCCAAATTTTTCTATCCCGCCAATATCAAAATCGGCGAGGATTCAATTTTAGGAAATAACATATTTTTAGATGGCAGAGATAAATTGATTATCGGCAATCATGTAGATATTGCTTCAGAAGTAATGGTTTACAACTCAAAACATGATATAAACTCCGAAGACTTTCATGCTATTTCCGCTCCTGTTGAAATAGGAGATTATGTATTTATCGGGCCCAGAGCGATTATTCTGCCCGGAATAAAAATCGGGAAAGGAGCAGTTGTAGCCGCCGGGGCGGTTGTCACTAAAGATGTAGGGGAATTTCAGATTGTCGGTGGGGTTCCTGCGGAAGCAATAGGAGAGAGAAAAATGAAAGATTTACATTATAAATTAGGTAGAGCAAGGCTATTCCAATGACCAAGAAAGTCTTCATTTTATTTTCCGTGTTGCTGCTTGTTTATATGATCTGGCCCGGACCAAGTAAAATTTCTGATTTTTCATCGTTACCTAATTCAGCGAAATCTACCCGTTCAGGGGATACGGTTCAGATTCCTAATGTCACAGCTTATTTCTCCAATAATTTTAGAGATTTCGTGACTAATTTTTATTATAATAATTACAAAGAAAAAACACCTTTTCCTTTTCCTCCCCTTAGAATAAATCATCCGCCTGAATATTCCTGGGTAATGATATTTAGAAATACAGATTCAACCTTTTTGGAAGAGTTTGTTTACCCTTTACGTGATTCTTTATTTGTGAACGGATTTGAGACTGCCCGTCCTGACGGCACACCTATCTTTTGGGGTGGTCCCCGGATGGAAGAAGCAGGTAAGAACTGGTATAACAAAACAACGCTCCGTTTTTATCCTGCAAATATAATTGTCAAAATTATTGTCTGGGCGGAAATTATTTTCTCAATATTTTTGATCTATAGATTAGGTAAAAGGATTATCAAATAATGAATAAGACAAAATTAAGTACTGTGTTAAACAGAATTCTATTTGGTTTGATTTTATTTTTATTGGGCTTCATTATTTTATACCCTAAATTTCCATTGTTTAACATTAAAGGCACATTTGTGGCGGTTAGAGTGGAAGATTTTCTGATTGCAGCAACAATTGTGATCTGGATGGTTTATCAGTACATAAAAAAGGATTTTACTTTTTTTACAAAAGGTACTATCGGTAAAGCACTATTATTATTTTTCCTGACGGGAATTTTTTCACTATTCTCCGCTTATTTCCTGACTTTTACATCCACAACTAATCTGGCAATACTTCATTTTTTAAGAAGGGTAGAGCTTATTGCGCTTTTACCTATTTGTGCCACCATCGTTACAACTAAAAAAAGATTGTCGACTGTTTTACTTGTGTTAGTTTTTACACTGCTGGCAGTAAATATTTACGCTTTGGGTCAGCAGTATTTTGATTGGCCTGTTATTTCCACGACGAATTCGGAATTTTCTAAGGGTCTTATTTTAAGACTTACTCCCGGAGCAAGGGTCAATTCCACTTTTGCCGGACATTATGATCTGGCGGTATTTTTAGCAGTTGCTTTGGTTTTTCTTTCGGCATTGTTATTTGCCGTAAGAAATTCGTTGAAGTTCGTTTTACTTGGACTGAGTGCCCTGACTTTGTTTGTGTTGACGCTGACAGCTGCGCGGATTTCATTTGCGGCAGCTTTTTTGGGACTGATATTTTCACTCATTTTTGCCAGGAGAAAAAAATATCTTATTTTGCTTGCTCTTCTTTTAGGGATCAGCCTGGTTTATCCCTCTCAGCTTAGGGACAGATTTATTTCAACTATCACAATAAATATTTTAAATATGGGTAATAGATATGAAGGCAGAAACAACAATCAGCGGTTGGAAAATAAGCTCAATATTCCTACTTTAGCCTACAGAATGGCCAGCCGTTCGGCAGATGTTTCTACTTTTGCTACTCCTTCAGGAGCATTACCTACGGATATTGCGCCTGGAGAGCCAACTAATGTAACAGAACTTGGTGTTTACAGATCTTTCCAGATAAGACTAAATACAGAATGGCCTATGGCACTTAGGGCATTTTATAAAAATCCATTTTTTGGCACTGGTTATGCTTCGCTTGGTTTGGCAACAGATAATGATTTCTTAAGATCTCTTGGGGAAACCGGAATTTTGGGAACAGCTGCTTTTTTTCTGTTGTTGCTTGCTATCTGGAAGGAGATATTTAAAGGATTAGGGCAGCACAATAAGTTTATCAGGTATTTTTCTGCGGGTACCTTATCGGCGATAATTGTTTTTTTAGCAAATGGATTATTTATCGATGTTTTTGAGGCATCAAAAGTGGCATCTTTGTTTTGGATGATATTGGGAATTAATCTGGCGGTCTTAAGAAACGAATGAGAATTTTAAGATTTTTTATCAGTCAATATTTTTGGCTTTCAATAATAATTTTACTGGGATTTTTGGTCCGGCTTTATAAAATTGATTCCCCCATTGCTGATTGGCATTCCTGGAGACAAGCGGATACGGCTGCTGTATCACGGAATTTTGTAAAAATGGGATTTACTCCGTTTACTCCGCGTTTTGATGATATGTCCGGGATTGCCGAAAAACCAATTGCTAATCCGGCCAGGTTCCGCTTTGTGGAATTTCCAATTTATAACATTGCAGTTTATCCCTTTTATTATTTTCTTGGGATAAATGATATTTACTCACGTCTGGTATCAATTTTGTTTTCATTGGGCAGTATTGCGCTGATATTTTTTATAGTCAGGCGGTATGCCGATGTTTCAACCGGTCTTTTATCAGCGTTTACTTATGCGGTTTTACCGTTTAATGTTTTCTTTTCAAGAACTACTTTGCCGGAGCCGACTTTTATCTTTTTTGCGTTGGGGATGATTTATTTTATGGATGGGTGGATATGGGAATCCGCCAGCCGGCGGAGGGCAATATGGGGATTTATTTTTACTGCAATAGCTTTTTTAATGAAGCCTTGGGCAATATTTTTCTTTTTGCCGCTTTTGTATTCGGTGTTTGTAAAAAATAATAATAGAAAATTCTGGATTAAATTCATTTTGCTGACAGCTGCTGCGCTCCTGCCCTTTGTTTTGTGGCGGCTTTGGATTCTGCAACAACCGGAGGGTATTCCTGCCAGCAATTGGTTAATGAACGGGGATGGCATCCGCTTCCGGCCGGCTTTTTGGTGGTGGATAATTTCCGAAAGAATAGGTGGGGAGATTCTGGGGGTAACCGGATTAGCGCTTTTTACATTAGGTCTTATAAGCCGACCTAAAAACGGTAATTACTTTTTAAATATCTGGGCTTTGTCCTCGTTTTTATTCATGCTGGTAGTAGCAACTGGTAATGTACGGCATAACTATTACCAAACACAATTTATTCCGGCAGCCAGCATATTTTTATCAATCGGATTTATTCAGCTGCTCCGGGGCAATAAATTATTTGTGCCAAGGTTTTGGACTATAATTCTGGCAATTTTTCTTTATATATTCTCGATATATTTTGGTTTCCGGGTAGTTAAGGAATTTTATAAAGTAAACAATCCTGATATGGTGGAAGCCGGGAAATTGGCTGACAAAATCTTACCCGAGAATGCCATTGTAGTTGCGCCCTACAATGGTGATACGGCCTTTTTATACCAGACAAACAGACCGGGATGGCCTGTTACGGCGCTACCTTTACCTGAGTTGGTTGCTGATTACGGAGTTACATCGTTTATTTCTACATCAAGGGACGATAAGACCAACTGGGTTTTGCGGCATTTTGAAATACTTGTAGATAATCCGAAATTTGTGATAGCTAATTTAACTAAAATTACAAAACCAATTGCAGGAGATCCTGAGCCGTGAAGATATTAATGTTGACTCCGTATTTACCGTATCCGCTTTTGACCGGGGGACAGACCAGGTCGTTTAATTTGATTAAAAGACTTTCATCGCTGGGGCACGAAATAACCTTGTTTTGTTTGGTCAAAGATAACAGTGAAAGGGTTTTCGCTCCCCAGCTGCAAAAATTTTGTAAGGAGGTACAGGTATTTAACAGGCCTCAGAAGCCATGGACCTTAAGAAATATTTTACGGACAGGGTTTAGTTATTTCCCATTTTTAGTGGTTAGAAATTGGGCAAAAGGAGAAAAGTCAGCAATTGAAAGAAAACTGGAAGAAGGACAATTTGATTTAATTCATGCTGAAACTTTTTATGTTATGCCTCATATTCCCAAAACCAATATTCCGATCCTTTTGGTTGAACAAACTATTGAATATCTGGTTTATAGGCATTATGCGGAAAACTATCCTCTTTTTTTTGTCAGGCCTTTTTTATTTTTTGATGTCTTAAAAATGAAATATTGGGAAAAAAGATTCTGGAGAGAGGCTACCAAGGTAGTTGCAATGTCAGAAGAGGACAAACAGATCATGCTCGCACAGTCTCTTAAATTGGATGTTGATATTGTTCCGAATGGTGTTGATAGTGATTATTTTGCAGAGAAAATTGAGGAGCGTTTGAAAGAACCGATTATATTATACCTGGGTAATTTTACCTGGCTGCAAAACCGGGAAGCAGTGAATATTTTGGTAGGGAAAATTTGGCCAATTATTAAATCAAAGCTCGTTCCGGCAAAGCTGTGGATTATCGGAAAAGATGCCCGAAAATTCTTCCCTAAATTGCCCTCAGATGATATCAGGGTTGAGGAAGTTTCAGATGTAAGAGCGGTTTATCAACAAGCTTCGGTATTAGTTGCGCCGATCTACGGCGGTGGAGGAACAAGATACAAAAATTTTGAAGCATTTGCCTCAGGATTACCGGTTGTAACTACATCAATTGGTATAAGAGGTACTGATGTAAAATCCGGTAGGGAAGCTATTATTAGTGATAAGCCTGAAGATATTGCACGCGCCGCAATTGAACTTCTGACTAATAAAACTCTTTATAAAACATTGGCAGAAAATGCCAGAAAGAAAGTTAAGGACAAATATGATTGGGACCCGATTGCAAAAAATCTAAGCAGAATTTACGAGGATCTGGGGCGAACATGAAAATTGCTATTGATGCCAGAATGTATGCAGAGTCGGGCATAGGCAGGTATATCAGAAACCTGATCTTTAATCTTCAGGGACTTGATACAAAGAATCAATATTTTATTTTGCATCCAAAAAATGACATAAAATACCAAGATAATTTCCATAAGATTACAGCTAATTTTAAATGGTATGGATTAACTGAACAGGTTAAGTTGCCTGGGTTACTTAAGTCGCTTAAGCCTGATTTAGTGCATTTTCCCCACTTTAATGTGCCTATCTTTTATCAGGGTAAATTTGTGGTGACAATACATGATTTAATCCACCAGCATTTTTCCATGCAGAGATCAACTACCCGCGGTCCGCTAATTTATAAACTTAAACAATTAGGTTACAGGCAAGTTTTTGAAAATGCGCTAAAAAAATCACAGAGAATTTTGGTACCTTCTGATTTTGTAAAAATGCAATTAATAAATAACTATCAGATCAATAAAGAAAAAATTATTGTTACACCGGAAGCTGTTGATGATAAGCTGTTAAAAATTAAATCAGCAAACAAAATCAGTTTCCCTTACATTTTTTATGTGGGCAACGCTCATCCCCATAAAAATATAGAAGGATTAATAAAAGCATATCTTAAATTAAAGAAAAAATATAAAACCTTAAAATTGATTTTGACAGGAGCCGATCATTATTTCTGGCAGAGAATAAAAAAAGAATTCCCGGATGAAAACATCCTTTATACAGGATATGTATCTGACAGCGAATTAGTTAATTTTTATAAAAATGCCAAATGTTTTGTTATGCCTTCTTTGGAGGAGGGATTTGGAATACCAATTCTTGAAGCGATGAGTTTATCCTGTCCGGTGGTTTCATCAAATGCCGGAAGTTTGCCTGAAGTAGGGGGAGATGCAGTAATTTACTTTAATCCAAAAGATCAATTTGACATGATCCAGAAAATTTCTCAGGTTTTAGATGATGAACATTTAAGACAAGATTTAATTCAGAAAGGATTGCAAAGAGTAAAAGCATTTAGCTGGAAAAAGTTGGCCGAACAAACCCTGGAGGTATATCACCAATGCGTGTAGCTATTGTTCATGATGATTTAGTGCAGTGGGGTGGGGCTGAGCGGGTACTATTGGGACTTTCGGAAATTTTTCCGGACGCACCTATTTTTACCTCAGTTTACGATAAAAAAAATCCCCACCTCTTCCCTTTTGCTTCCAAAAAAATAATTACTTCATTTTTACAAAAAATACCGGTCTGGAAAAGTTTATATAAAGCATTGCTCCCCTTTTATCCGATTGCATTTGAACAGTTTGATTTTTCCGGATTTGATCTGGTAATTTCTCATACCACCCGCTTTGCCAAAAGTATTATTACGAAACCGGAAACCAAACATATTTGTTATTGCCATACACCTCCGCGGTTTTTATGGCACTTTTCCGGACAAGGGAATTATGGTTTCGGTGAAGTATTGATGACAAAACTTAGACTTTATGATCAGGTATCGGCCAATCGGGTAGATTTTTTTTTGGCAGGTTCCGAAAATGCCAAAAGAAGAATTAAAAAAGTTTACGGAGCAGATTCAAAAGTAGTTTATCCTTTTGTAGATTTGGAGAGATTTAAGGATACAGAAAGTTTTGACGGAGGATACTTTGTAGTGATAGGCAGACCAAATAAATATAAAAAATTTGATTTAGCCGGAAGAGTTTGTAAGCAACTGGGTGTTCCGTTGAAAGTGATAGACGGAAAATTTGACGATGGGACGGTAGTGAAAATCCTCTCAGGCGCCATAGCGCTTATTATTCCGGGTATTGAGGATTTTGGTCTTGGCAGTCTTGAAGCGCAGGCTTTGGGTAAACCGGCCGTAGCATATAGAGAAGGCGGAGCGCTGGAAACAGTTATTTCCGGAGAAACAGGCATCTTTTTTGATGAACAAACAGAAGATAGTTTAAAAGATGCTCTAATAAAACTGGAGTCTATAAATATAAACTCAGAAGATTGCAAACAAAACGCAGCCAGGTTCAGCAAAGAGAACTTTGAGAAGAATTTTGTGCAAACACTTGCTGATTTATTGTAAACTAAACAAATGATATACGAATTCTTAAAACGGATAACTGATATTCTCGGTTCACTGTTCGGTCTGATTGTTTTCTCCCCGCTTATTTTGCTTATATCTTTGGCTATTAAACTTGACTCAAAGGGGCCGGTAATGGCCGATACGCCTATGCGGGCAGGTAAGAACGGTAAGCTTTTTAAAATATATAAATTCCGTTCTATGGTAGAAAACGCCCATGAAATTCTGGAAAAAAACCCAAAATTGCTGGAAGAATACAAAAAAAATGGCTACAAAATCTTCAATGATCCAAGAGTAACCCGGGCGGGTAAGTTTATCCGGAAGTATTCTTTTGATGAATTTCCGCAGTTTTTTAATATTTTGCGCGGAGATATGAGTTTAGTTGGACCAAGGGCTTATTATCCGTATGAGTTGGAAGAACAACAGCAGCATTATCCTGAGTCGAAAAAATATGTTAAAGTTATTTTATCCGGAAAACCGGGTCTGACCGGAGTCTGGCAGGTAACCGGCAGGTCGGAAATTAATTTTGACAAAAGAGTCAAAATGGATGCTGATTATGTTAAAAGAAAATCAATATTTTATGATTTTTGGATAATAATTAAGACCGTTCCTGCAGTAATATCGGGAAGAGGAGCGGTATGAAACCAAATAAAAACAAAAGAAGATTACAGGTTTTCCTGATAGCAATTTTAATTGCTTTAGTTATCCCTTCGATTTTTACCTTTCTTGGATTAAAACAAGCTTCCTCTCATGTAAAAAGCTTGGTAGCAGCTTATAAAGCTCAGAATTTTGATAGTTTAAAAAAAGAAATTGGTATTGTGAGAGGTGGATTGCAGGGAGCAGATATTTCCTTAGGTTTTCTTTTTTGGCTGCGCCTTATTCCTTTTCTGGGCGGTTATTATTCTGATGCGAAAGGGTTGGTTGGTGCAGGAGCTGAGGAGTTAACCGCAATTGAAACAATTTTTAAAACTCTGGAACCGGCAAAATCAGAACTCCGGTTTGACGGAAATCCTAAAAGCGGTCCGGAAAGAGTAACCCAGGCACTTGGTATCTTAAATAAATTGTTGCCGGTTTTGGATAAAGTGGAAAATAATTTAACTAAGGCTGCGGATAAAGTTTCAAATATTGACACCAATAAATATCCGGAAAAATTTAAAGGCAAAACTGTCAGAAAAAACTTGGAATTGGCAAAAAGTTTTATTATGGGAGCGGCGAAAGCTTCAAAAGAAGGGAAAGAAGCATTGGCACTTGCTCCAGAAGCTCTAGGAATTGGAGGTGCAAAAGACTATCTTCTGCTTTTTCAGAACGATAAAGAGATCCGCGCTACAGGTGGATTTATGACAGCTTATGCAACGCTTACGATTAATAACGGACAAGTAAGCGCTACGACCTCCGATGATATATACAGGCTTGATGAGAAACTACTCAACGTATGTCTCCGCAAAATTTGTCCTTTAACTCCCCCGGCGCCGATTGTGAAATATTTACCGGAAATGACCGGAAAAGCCAGATCTGCCTGGAGCATGAGAGATTCAAATATTTCACCTGATGTACCAACCAGCGCCCGTCAATTTGAAAAAATGTATCAGTTCTTAGGTGAAGGTTTACCATTCGATGGGATTATTTATATTGATACCCAGGTGGTGGAGAGTTTGATCGAAGTCACAGGGCCAATTGATGTATACGGCACTACATATTCGGCGGAAACCGATAAGAGGTGTAACTGTCCTAATGTGATCTACGAGCTTGAATCTTATGCGGAAGTGGCTGCCAAAGGAGAAAAGGACAGAAAAGCCATCCTTGGAGTATTGATGCAGCAGATTTTAGCGAGGTCGGTTGGGGCTGATATTGAAAAATTACCGGCATTAGTTGAGACAATTGCTACTTTGGCAAATCATAAGCATGTGATGTTTTATATGCATGATACGCCGTTGCAAAGCGCTTTAGCCAAATTAAACTGGACAGGGGAAATTAAAAATGTAGATACCGATTATTTGCATATTAATGATTCTAATTTTGCCGGAGGTAAATCAAATATCTATGTTGAACAAAAGGTAACCCAGGAAATTAATATCCAAAAAGACGGCACAATAAAAAAGAAGATTACCATTGAATATAAAAATGACCAGCCATTCGGGAATTGGTTAAACGGGATAAACCGTGATTATGTCCGTTTTTATGTACCGCCAGGCAGTAAACTGATCTCTTCTAAAGGATCCGAGGATACTGTCAATACTTTAGAGGATTTGAAGAAAACAGTATTCGATGCATTTATTCAGGTGCGACCACAAAATTCCAGAAAATTAGAAATGGAATTTACCTCACCTTACCAACCCAAAGGGCAATATAAAATCTTAATTCAAAAACAACCCGGTGCCAAAGACTTCCGTTACATAATCAAAATTAACGGCTCCACCAAAGCTGACTTTAAACTTGATACTGACAAAGAATTTGAGTTTAATATTTAATGCAAGGATTCAGGGTTGAGGGGGTTATTTTAAAGAGAAGAAATCTGGGGGAAGCGGACCGGATTTTAACGGTTTTTACTCATCAAAAAGGTAAAATCACAGTTCTTGCTAAGGGTGTCAGAAGAATTACTTCAAGAAGAGGTGGAAATGTGGAACTTCTTAATAGGTCTCTAATGTATCTTCATCCGGCAAGAAGTTTTCTGATTTTAACTGAAGCTCAAGTGCTGGATACTTACTCAAAATTAAAAGAAGATCTAATTTTATCCGCAACGGCTTTTCATATTATTGAACTGACGGATAGGATGACTGCAGAAAATCAGGAAAACATGATTTTATATGAGCATCTGGTTCATGTTTTACAGAAATTAGTTAGGAACCCCAGACAAATTTTTCTAAGGGCTTACGAAGTTAAAATTTTGAGTACTCAGGGGTTTGCAGATTTCAGCGAAGGTCTACTTTTTAAATTAAAAGTTTTATCCTGGGATGAAATTGAGAAAATAAAACTTAATCAAAAAGAGGCTCTGGAACTGGAGCAAGTACTGCAGTATCATATAGAGAGAGTGCTGGAAGGCCCGCTCAAAAGCAGGCAGCTACTTAAAAAACTATGACAGATCAAAATTTAATGGAGAAAATAGTAGCTCTTTGCAAAAGAAGGGGATTTATATTTCCCGGTTCTGAAATTTACGGCGGGATGGCAAACTCCTGGGACTACGGCCCTTTGGGGGTGGAACTAAAAAATAATATTAAACTGGCCTGGTGGAAAAGGTTTGTCCATTTACGGGAAGATATAGTCGGACTTGATGCGGCTTTAATTATGAATCCCAAGGTTTGGGAGGCCTCCGGTCATATTGCCAATTTTCAGGATCCCCTGGTTGAGTGTAAAAAATGTAACGGCAGGTTTAGGGCGGATCATATTAAAGAAGGGGTCTGTCCAAACTGTGGGGAAAAAGGTTCTTTTACCGGCGAGCAGATGTTTAATTTAATGTTTAAAACTTTTATTGGCCCGGCCGAGGAGTCAGCCAATATTGCCTATTTCCGGCCGGAAACAGCTCAGGCCATGTTTGTGGATTTTAAAAATGTACTGGATACTTCAAGAAAAAGATTGCCTTTTGGTATTGCTCAAATTGGTAAAGCATTTAGAAATGAAATCACACCGGGTAATTTTATTTTCAGGACCCGCGAATTTGAACAGATGGAAATTGAATATTTTATTGTCCCTCCAAAGCAGGATGCTGATTGGCAGGGTCCTTTTGAGCTGTGGAGGAAAGAGATTCTCTCGTGGATTAAAGATGATTTGGGAGTTGATATAAATAAAGTCCATGAACATGAAATTGAAAGCACAGAAAGAGCGCACTACTCCAAAAAAACTATTGATTTTGAATATGAATTTCCTTTTGGGGTGAGTGAATTATACGGACTGGCTTATAGAACTGATTTTGATTTGAAAAACCATGAAAAATCTTCAGGTAAGGACTTAAAATACCGGGATCCGGAAACAAATGAGGAATGTATTCCTCATGTGATAGAGCCTACCTGGGGAGTAGACAGATCTGTTTTGGTGATACTGGTTGATGCTTACAGTGAGAGAGAGGGTAAAGTTATACTTAAACTTAAGCCCAAGTTGGCACCATACAAAGCGGCTGTTTTTCCGCTTTTGGGTAATAAACCTGAGCTTACAAGGTTGGCCCGGAAGATTTATCTTGATCTAAAGAGCGATTTAATGATAGCGTGGGATGATAGGGGTAATATCGGAGGAAGGTATGCCAGCCAGGACGAGATAGGCACACCTTTTTGTATAACGGTGGATTTCCAGAGTCTCGAGGATAAAAAAGTGACAGTCAGAGACAGGGATAGCGGCAAACAGGAAAGAATTGGGATTGATGAACTTAAAAAATATTTAAAAGAAAAAATTAATGGAAAAAATTAAAGTTTTTTTGCTTGCCCGAAAAAAAATAATTATCCTGGCTTTGGTAGTAATAGCCCTAGCCGGCTTTGGGATTTCAAAAATTACTGCAAAACCGGCAGGTCCTGTAGAAGAAGTTGATATATCTTTTGATGCTGAAGGACCTTATGCCCTGCTGTATCCCCGCAGAGACGGCAATGCGCTGATAATGAACCTTAAAAGAACAGGTTCTTATGATGGTATATCTTATGAGCTGGCTTATACCAGCAGCCCGGATGAAACTGTAGTTAAAGGGAACAGAATCTCAGAAGACGGAGAAAGTAGTGGGGTTGGCGGATCAATAGACCGTGGCGTGATGGGAACCATTGATACAAAAGAAAAGAAGGGTGAGTACGAACAGGAGATTTTGTTCGGTACCTGCAGTAAAAATGTCTGTAAATATGACAAAGGAGTAGAAAACGGAACATTGACTTTGCATATTAAAAAAGGGAATAAGGCATACCGGATGATCACCCAGTGGCATCTGCAAAAGCCGGATGTGGCTTTGGGGAAATTAACTTCCGGTGACGAACACCTGGTCTATAAAGTAGACGGTGACAGGCAAGCTCTTTCTAATATCGGATTTACTATTATTAATGATTTAACCGGAGCTCCAAAACTTCCTGCCGGAAAGATAGTAACCGGCAAGGTTTATTCACTTAATGTGCCAATTGCTAAGCAGTTGGGAAGTGGTTCAGTTAGCCTTGAGTTGGCAGATAATCCTCCGGCGAACGCTAAAATCTACCGGTATGACAATGAATGGAAAGAGTTAGAAACAAAGATTGAAGGCGGCAAACTCTCTTCCAAAGCCTCCGGCTCCGGCATCTTTGCAGTCCTAATTACCCCTTGACAACTTATATTAAAATGGCGGAAAATAGTAATAGATGGTGAATCTGCCCAATTACTATGTTTCTGGGCAGCTTCAAAACTATATTCAGCGGTAAAAATAGGTTAATTTTGCCAAAGAGATTTAGGAAAGCATTAGGGAACGGGGATAAATTTTATATATTTTTGGGAGAAAATGGTGAGGTTTGGGGATTTGACCCAAAGAATTGGTCTAGGTTGTCTGAAAGTATCTTAAAATTCCCTCTGTCGACGGAAGAGGGTAGAGTTGGGCGTTTGAAAGTTTTCCCGCGGGCTGAGGAGTGCTCCCTGGATGGCCAGGGAAGATTTATTCTTCCGCAGGAATTCATTGAAAATCTGGATTTTAAAAATGAAGTCCTGATAATCGGTGCAGGAGATCATTTTGAGGTTTGGGACGCGCACCTTTGGCATGAACATTATGAAAGGATATCACGAAAGCGTTCTTCTTACTGAAGCCATAAAGGCTTTGGATATAAAAATAGGAGAGTGGTATTTAGACTTAACTTTGGGGGATGGGGGTCATAGCGAAGAGATAGAAAGACAGGGTGGAAAAGTAGTTGGTATAGATGTTGACCCCCAAGCTTTGAAACGGGCTAAGGAAAGATTAAAAGGTGCAATTTTAGTACAGGGTAATTTTAGGGATATAGAAAATTTAATATCATCTCAGACGGAACTGAAAGATAAAAAATTTGCAGGTGCAATTTTTGATCTGGGTGTTTCTAGTTTGCAACTTGAAACCCCTGAGAGGGGTTTTTCTTTCGGAAAGGAAGGTCCATTAGATATGAGGATGGATCTGACTCTGGGAGTGACGGCTTTGGATCTGCTGAAGGTGTTGTCCGAGAAAGAATTGTATGAATTATTTAAAAGTCTGGGTGAGGAAAAATATTCTAAATTGGTGGCTCGTGCTTTGGTGCGCGCCGGTAAGATAACTACTACCACTGATTTGGCAAGGATTGTTGAAAAAGTTGTAGGAAGGCAGGGCAAAATACATCCTGCTACAAAAATCTTTCAGGCTCTGAGAATGGTTGTAAACGATGAACTGGGTGCGCTGAAAGAAGGATTGGAGGAAGTGAGTAAGAAAATACAAGAAAATGGCCGCCTTGTAGTCATTAGTTTTCACTCACTTGAAGATAGGATTGTTAAAAATACTTTTAAAGGTTGGGAACAAGCGGGACTTGGTAAAATATTAACCAAAAAACCAATAGCCCCTGGGGTGCAGGAAATTGCCGGAAATCCGAGGTCCAGATCGGCAAAAATGAGAGTTTTTGAAATACTATGACAATCATTAAAAAATTTGAGACAGTAGAACCAAATAAAGGTTTTGGGAAGAAATATATTACAGTTGCCGGCGCATTTTTGTTTATTCTGATGCTGGCACAAGTTTGGGCCAGTAATAATGTGATCACTTATGGTGAAAAGCTGGAAAGATTGTCCGTGCTTTCGCGATCCCTAAATTTAGAAAATCAGCTGCTGGAGCAGGAGATAGCAAAAAACGAATCTCTTGTAAATATAGCTTCACAGAGCGCGAAGCTTGGTTTTTCCGAGCCTGAAAGTATACAATATATCCGCTAACATTTTTGTTGATATGCGGATATTTTTGATAAAAGCATTTTTTATTTTTTTTCTGTCTGCAATAATTATCCGTCTTTTTTACTGGCAGGTGATAAAGGCAGAATATCTTCAGTCTCAGGCTGAAAAACAGTACTTCCGTGATGTTGAAATAGAAGCCGTGAGGGGAAGTATTCTTTTTTCTGACGGATCCGTTTTAGCGTCTTCTAATCCATCATTTGATTTGTATGGTTTACCTAAGGAAATAGATCCCGATCAGAAAATAAAGGTTTCATATACATTAGCCAAAATTTTACTGGAAAAGCCGGAAGATATAGATGCGCTGGCAGGGGAGCTTGTTAATAAATTAGAACAGGATCTTTATTGGGTGCCTTTAAAAAAGAAAATTTCTATTGATCAAAAAAAAGAAATTGAAAAACTGAATATCGAAGGAATAGGTTTTAATCAAGCCAGCAGCAGGTTTTATCCTGAAGGCTCCTCCTCCGCTCATCTTTTGGGATTTGTTAACTCTGACGGTAAAGGGAATTTTGGTTTGGAAGGAGCATATGACGGAGAATTGCGGGGGATTGCCGGTACGGTGAGAAGCGAGAAAGATGCCATGGGACTCCCGATTATGATAGGAAATTTTTTTACAAATGAAGCCAGAGATGGTAAAGATCTGGTTTTAAATATTGACCGGACTGCCCAATTTATTGTTGAAAATAGTTTGAAAAAAGGAATGGAAAAATTTGGGGCAAAAAGCGGTTCGGTTATTGTAATGGATCCTAAAACAGGGGGAATCCTGGCTCTTGTGGCATATCCTGCCTATGATCAGCTAAAATATTTTGATTATCCAAAAGAGTTTTATAGGGATCCTGTTGTGGCAGATCAATACGAGCCCGGGTCAACGTTTAAAGTTTTAGTGATGTCAGCGGCTTTAAACGAAGATGCAGTTTCACCTGATACTAAATGTGATGCTTGTTCGGGTCCGGTTTCTTTGGGGGGTTTTGTTATCAGAACCTGGAATAATAAATATCAGCCGGGTATAACTATGAAAGAAGTGATTATCCATTCGGATAATACGGGAATGGTTTTTATGGCGAAAAAATTAGGGTTGGATAAATTTTACTCATATATTCAAAGTTTTGGATTTGGAGGACCTGCGGATATTGATTTGCAGGATGAATCATCGCCTGAGATTAGGCCGAAAGTAGAGTGGAGGGAAATAGATATGGCAACAGCTTCATTTGGGCAGGGTATTGCAGTTACTCCTATTCAGATGGTAAGGGCGGTTTCGGCAATTGCCAATGGTGGTAATTTAATGGAGCCGCATATTGTAGCGAAAATTAAAGATGAAAATGGTAGAGTTTTTGAAATTAAACCAAAAGTGATAAGAAAGGTGATTAAAGATACAACTGCTGCGGAGGTTAAGGAAATGATGGTAGCTGCTGTTGAGGAAGGAGAGGCGAAATACTTAAAATTGGCGGGATTTAAAATTGCCGGTAAAACAGGGACTGCTCAGATTCCGGTAGCCGGACATTATGATAAGGATAAAACAATTGCTTCGTTTGTCGGATTTGCGCCGGCAGATAATCCAAAATTCGTGATGCTGGTACGATACGATGAGCCTTCTTCGTCCATATTCGGCGCCGAAACAGCCGCCCCGACATTTTTCGAAATCGCCCGCCAACTTCTGCTATATTACAAAATTGCTCCAACGGAGTAAGGTATAATAGGCTCATGAAGAATTTGATTAAGAATATTTTATCTCAAAAGATAATTAATAATTTTTATCATTTACCTTTGGCCTTTTTGGCCAATATCTTTTATGGCTTCCCCACCAGGGGACTAAAAGTGATCGGGGTAACAGGGACGGACGGGAAAACTACCACAGTTAACATGATTTACCAGATGTTAAAAGCAGCCGGTAAAAAAGTTTCTATGATCTCTACTATTAATGCTCCCGGTCTTCATGTCACCAGTCCTGATCCGTTTTTAGTACAAAAATTCACAAAAAATGCTTTAGAAAACAAAGATGAATATTTAGTACTGGAGGTTACATCGCATGCCCTGGATCAGTATCGATTTTGGGGAATTAAATTTGATATCGGTGTCATTACCAATGTGACTCATGAACATCTGGATTACCATAAAACTTTTGAAAATTACCTGCAGACTAAATTGAAATTAGTCCAAAATTCCAAAACTGTTGTTGTTAATGAAAATCTGAAGATCAACGGCAAAAAAATAACCTTTGGTTTGGATAAGGGAGATTTTAATCAGAAAGAAGTTAAACTAAAATTAAAAATCCCGGGTGATTACAATATTGAAAATGCTCTTGCCGCGCTGGCTGTTGCTTATATTTTAGGGATTGAAAAGGCAGTTGCTCAAAAAACTCTGGAAAATTTTGCAGGAATTACCGGCAGAATGGAAGAAGTTAAAAACAGCCAAGGAATTAAAATCTTTGTTGATTTTGCCCATACCCCAAATGCACTGGAACAAGCTTTAAAAGCGCTGAAAGCAGACACTAAGGGTAAATTAATTGCAGTTTTCGGATCAGCCGGTAAAAGAGATGTCGGAAAAAGAAATATCATGGGGCAGGTTGCTGCGAAATTTGCAAATGTGGTAGTTGTTACTGCGGAAGATCCAAGAGGAGAGCTGGATATCATAAATAAGCAAATTAGTGAAGGAGCAGTTAAAGCAGGAGCTAAAAAGGATGTAAACTTTTTTGTAATCCCGGATAGGAAAAAAGCGATTGAATTTGCAGTCAATAATGCAAAGAGCGGAGATACTGTCGGAATTTTTGGCAAAGGGCATGAAAAATCAATGAATTTAGATGGCAAAACGGAGGTCCCCTGGTCTGATACGGAGACCGTAAGACAAATTATAGATGGATAACAAAATAAAACTCATTATTGACTCTTTCGGTAAAGACAGGTTTAAGTTTAATGAACTTATTGGTAATTATACGGCGTTAAAAGTAGGCGGACCTGCAAAAGTATTTTTTATTGCTTTTACCCAAAGAGAACTGATTAAGATTATCACCATGTGCAGGGGGCTCACGGTACCTTATTTTTTATTCGGAACAGGCAGTAAGATTACCATTTCTGATTTAGGATTTAATGGCATTGTTATCAAAAACCGGACCAAAGTTGTTCAGACGGTTTCCGTCAAAGGTAAGGTAACAAAATCCGGTATAGATGTTGAGGAGGCGATGATAGAGGTGGACGGGGGGGTCAGTATAAATAAATGGGTGGAATACCTGGATTCGGAAAAACTGGAAAGTGTAGAATTTGCCGGTATTCCCGGCAGCATCGGTGGCAACCTTTTCTTTAACCGTTTTTTGCAAAATAGGACAAAAAGTATTAAAGTATTAGATTCTGCCTCAGAAATAGAGAAGATCGAAGTTGGATCTTTGCGGCCGAAAAATCATATAATATTATCCGCAGTGTTTAAGATAAAGGCTCGGGGCATATGATGTTAAAAAATGAAGTATAAAATTATTGGCGGACATAAACTGGAAGGTAAAGTTAATGTTTCCGGAAGCAAAAATTCCGTTTTTCCCTGTGTGGCAGCTGCACTTCTTACTTCGGATGAGGTTATTTTAGAAAATGTATCCAATTTAAAAGATACGGAAGTTTTAATAGCGATTTTAAGGAAACTGGGAATCTCCGTAGAGAAAAATAAATCAACTTTAGTTATTAAGGCATCCGATATCAATAAATTTTCTTTGCCGGAAAATTTAATGACAAAACTTCGGGGCTCAATAGTATTGGTTGGTGCTCTTTTAGGCAGACTGAATAGGGTGAATTTTTATCATCCCGGAGGCGATATTATCGGCAAAAGAAGCATAGAAACTCATCTGGAAGCTTTTAAGGAATTGGGGGGTTCTGTTAAGAAAGATAATTCAAAATATTCTTTAACGCTGGATCAAAAGAAAAATTCTGATATTTTCCTATCTGAAGCTTCAGTTACAGCCACCGAGAATCTGGTTCTTGCTTCAGTGTTAGGAGATGGACAGATCATACTCCGGAACTGTGCTAAAGAACCGCATATCATCGATCTTTGCCGGATGCTTACTCAGATGGGAGCAAAAATTGAAGGTACTGGAGGGGATACCTTAAAAATAACAGGTGTGGGTAGACTTAACGGAACAAAATACAGGATCAGTGCCGATTATTTAGAGATCGGAACATACATAATTGCTTCTGCCATTACCGGTGGTCAAATTAGGATTGAAGGCTTAAGGGACGAGGATTTGGATCCCGTACTTGTACCTTTACGGAATTTCGGAATTAGAATGGAGAGAGATGCAGCAAGTATTATAGTTTACCCTTCCAAGCTTAGATCAATTTCAAAATTAACAACCAATATTTGGCCCGGATTCCCGACGGATCTGATGAGTGTGGCGATTGTTCTGGCAACGCAATCCCAGGGGATAACTTTATGCCATGACTGGATGTATGAGGGCAGAATGTTTTTTACGGATAAACTGATTTCAATGGGAGCCAAAATCACACTGGCTGATCCTCACCGGGTTTTGGTCAGCGGACCAGGCAGATTAAGAGGCAGAAACCTGGAAAGCCCCGATATCCGTGCCGGAATGGCTTTAGTGGTGGCAGCACTGGGAGCAAAGGGCAAAAGTATTATCAATCAGGCAGAGCTGATTGAAAGAGGCTATGAAGATGTTACACTGAAACTAAAATCTTTGGGTGCAGATATTGTAAGGGAGGGTGTGTGAGGTTTTTGCAGTCCTTGCAGACTCATTTGGCAAGACAATATGTAAAATTGTATCCCCCGAATCTTTTTATCGGAATTACCGGTTCTGTCGGAAGATCAACTTGTGTAGAGGCAGCTGCAGCGGTCTGTTCCCAAAAATATAAAACAATTACTACAAACCCCTATTCAGATCCCGTTCATAATATATCCCATACACTTCTGCGGATAAATCCTAAAACAGAAAAAGTTATCCTAGAATTGGAAGCGGAACACAAAGGGGAAATGGATTTTTATCTGTCACAAGTTAAACCTAAAATTGCTCTTTTTACCAAAACAACTTATATGCCGGGCACAGAATCCAGTATTGTAGGAGAAATTTTGTCAGAACAGCAGAAATTAATGGAGAGTTTGGGGAAACAGGGGGTGGCGATTGTAAATTGGGATGATCTTGCTCTAAAAGAAATAGCCGGACAATGCCGTGGAAATGTTTTATTCTACGGAACCGATCCGAAGAACTGTACTGTTTGGGCAGGTAATATCGGAGTGGAAAACTTTGGAACTTCTTTTGAGCTAAATTCGGGAGTAGAAAGAGTAAAAATAAACTTTAAACTGTTAGGGATCAATGAAGTTTATGCGGCCTTGGCGGCATCCTTACTGGGAGTGGTACTGGGGATTCCTTTAACTAAGATCAAGCCGGCTCTTGAATCGCTTGAGAGCATTCCGCATTGCATGCAAACTCTTCTTGGACCAAATAACTCCATTATTCTGGATGATACCAATGGGACTTCTCCCGTAGAAGTTGAAGCGGCAATTGATACACTGCTTGCGGTGCCGGCCAGAAGGAGAATTGTTGTTTTGGGTGAGATGCGGGATTTGGGTGTTAACTCAGAAGTAATGCACCGGGAAATTGCCCGGAAGATCTATAAAGAAAAGCTTGATCTGGTTTTTTTAGGGCAAGGAGAAACCCGTTTTATTGCCGAAGAACTTAAAAGTTTAGGGTTCTGGGAGGAAAAAATGGAATCTGACCTGCAAAGCTCTCAACTTGTTTCAAGGCTTTTGAAAACCTTAGGCAAAGGAGATGTTTGTCTGATTAAAGGATCAAAATCTGTAAGATTAGATGAGGTGGTTTCAAGAATAGCCAAAAAAACATGACACAACTTTTAGGACTGGTGATATTATCGTTTGTTTTAACTGCTGTCCTGATGGTGCCGTTTATTGATTTACTTTTTTCTCTCAAAAGGCGTTTTGAGAATAATCAGGGTGAAGAAAAAAAATCCGAAACACCAATTCATGATGTTTTAATGAAAGCTGATGAAAATACCCCGTCGGGGGGAGGAATTCTTCTGGTTTTAATATTAATCGTGCTAAGTGCGGGATTGAGTTTTTTAAACCCACTGGTAGATAGAGTTAGTTTGAAAATTCTGCTTTTTACTTTGTTGTCATTTGGGACGTTGGGCTTGGCTGATGATATTAAGTATATTCTTACAAGAAGAAAAGGAAAATTTTTAGGATTGGGTAGAAAAAAGATGCTCCTGGTTCAGATTATTCTGGCTTTTGTGATTGCAGCAATGCTTTATTTTATGGGTGGTCTTAACAATATCTATATCTGGGGGTTGGGTAATTTTATCATCAACTGGTGGTATATACCCCTTTCTGCATTTGTGATTATATCCTTTGCCAATGCATACAACATTTCTGATGGTTTGGACGGTTTATCAGCCGGTTTACTTTTAATCTGTTTATTTGCTTTTCTGGCAATTGCCTCACAAAAATTGGATTTAACCTTGGCTTCTTTTATTGGAATTTGGATTGGGGCACTGTTTGCTTTTCTTTATTTTAATGTCTGGCCGGCCAGGATATTTTTAGGTGATGCAGGAGCTTTTGCTTTTGGTGCTACGCTGGCAGTTGTAGGTCTGCTCACAGGTAAAGTTTTAGCATTGGTCATTATCGGTGGTATGTTTGTAATAATTGCTTTTTCTTCTTTAATTCAGATTTTTTCAAAAAAGATATTTAAGAAGAAAATTTTTCCTTTAGCACCTTTTCATATGTATCTTAAATATATTGGTTGGGCAGAGCCTAAAATCGTCATGAGATTTTGGTTGGCACAAGGTATGTTTGCTATCTTGGGATTATGGTTAGCTTTGATTAGCAAATAATGAAATACAAAAAAAATAATCTTCAGTTTCAGAACAGATCTTTTGATTTTTCCATACTTTTTACAACAATCATTCTGGTGGTTTTCGGATTGTTGATGGTTTATGATGCTTCAGCCGTGCAGGGCCTTCGGGATGCCAAGGATAGTCTGTATTATATTCGTCAACAGCTTATTTGGGCGGGATTGGGAATAGGTTCCATGATTTTTTTTGCCAGTTTTAATTACAAAAAATTTAAGACTTTAGCTTTGCCGCTATTTGTTTTTTCTTTTATCATGCTGCTGGCTGTTTTTATCCCGGGATTTGGAGTTGCAGGCGGAGGTGCTCACCGGTGGTTAAAATTTGGAGGAATTACAGTGCAGCCGGCTGAAATTATTAAACTAACAGGAGTTATTTTTTTGGCTGCTTTATTTGAAAAAAAAGTAAGACTACTGCCTTTTCTTGTAGTGGTTTCTGCTGTTTCGCTAGTAACTGCCGTTTTCCAGAAAGATCTGGGATCTACCATTGTTTTTGCCGCAACGGGAGCTGCAGTTTATTTTACGGCAGGGGGTCCGATTTGGCATTTCGCCCTATTAATACCGGCAGTAGTTGTGGCCTTTTTTCTTTTAGTTTCAACATCAGCTTACAGAAGTAAGAGAATTTTGGCTTTTCTTGATCCTTTCTCAGATCCTCAGGGTTTTACTTATCACATTTCACAGGTTTTGATTGCTTTAGGTTCGGGCGGATTATTTGGTTTAGGACTGGGTCATTCCAGACAAAAGTTCTCATATATTCCGGAGGTTAGTACTGATTCAATTTTTGGAATTGCCGGAGAAGAATTGGGATTCTTTGGATGTGTTGTATTGATAGGCATTTTTGTTTTTCTGCTGTTGAGATGTTTTAAGGTTGCCTCAAATTGCGGAGATAATTTTGGAAAAATACTGGCCTTGGGGCTTACTTCCTGGTTGGGGATACAGACTATTATTAATTTATCTTCCATGACTTCCTTGATGCCTCTGACCGGTGTTCCTCTGCCTTTTATATCTTATGGCGGTTCTGCTTTGGTTGTTAATTTAACAGCCATGGGTATACTGCTTAATATCTCCAGGCAGAATAGCGTCAGTTAGGATATAATTTATAAATGAAGATTTTGGTCACAGGGGCGCATTTTACTCCGGCAGTTGCGACTTTGGAGGAATTAAAAAAATATCCCGGCGTCCGGGTGGTTTATGCCGGTAGAAAAACAACGCAAGAAGGGGATAGTACTTCCTCGATTGAGTCACAGATTTTGCCATCAATGGGGATAAAATTTATTCCGATAATTACCGGACGACTGCAGAGAACTTTTACAATTTACACCATTCCTTCGCTCCTAAAAATCCCAGTCGGATTTATACAATCATTTTTTGTAATTTTATCCCAAAAACCGGATGTAATTTTATCTTTTGGGGGTTATGTGGCAGTTCCTTTAGTGATGGTGGGTTGGCTTTTTTCGATTCCAATAATTATTCATGAACAAACTTTAGTTTCAGGTCTGGCTAATAAAATCTGTGGCTGGTTTGCCGATAAGATTGCCGTATCTTTTCCTAATACCGAAAGAGGTGAAAAAGTTATTTTAACCGGCAATCCGATCAGGAGGATCGTCAGGACAACCAGAGTCAGAAAAGACACAAAGTTACCAACGATTTTAATAACCGGAGGCAATCAGGGCTCTCATATAATTAATTTAGCCGTTGAGCAGTGTATTGGAAAATTAACAAAAATTGCGCAAATTATTCATGTGACAGGGGATAATAAATTTAGAGATTACGAAAGACTCGAAAATATTAGTAATTCCAATTATTCTGTTCGAAAATGGATTAATAAAGACTGGGGAGACGTTTTATCTCAATCTGATCTTGTTGTTTCAAGGGCAGGGATCAATACTTTGACAGAAGTGGCTATTTTAGGAAAACCAACGCTGACAATTCCTATTCAAAACAAAGAACAAAATAAAAATGCAGAATATTTTGAAAAGTTGGGACTGACGAAAATTTTGACGCAATCAAAATTATCAGGGCAAACGCTTTTGGAAAATATTAAATTAATGCTAAATAATTTAAAATCCTTAAATGAAAAAGCGGGGCGCGTTAAAAAGAATATTATCACAGATGGTGCTTCCCGACTTGCTTTGGAAACCATACTTTTAGTAAATAATTAATATGTGGAAAAAGAAACAGAGAAAACATTTCCCCCGGAAAATTATTATTCTGATTATTCTATTTTTGATTGCCGGATTTTTATCCGCTTTCTATAAATCCAATTTTTTCACTATTAAAAAAATTGATATACAGGCAAAAGATATTTCATGTGCTAATGAAGACCAATTGAAGGTCTCCTCCGGTCTTATGGGGCAGAATTTCTTCCTGATTGAATCAAAAAAAATAGAAGAAAATTTAAAAAGCCAATTTATCTGCATGAAATCAGCCGCGGTTGCAAAGTATTTTCCCAACAAAATATATCTTCAAGTTTCAAACCGCAAAGCGCTGGCAGTTTTTGCCGCAACCCCATCAGCAGAATTAGTAAAAGAATTTTTTTTGATTGACAATGAGGGGGTTGTATTCGGTAAAGGAGAAGAAAATTCTGATTTTCTGAAAATTTATATTTTTAATCAAAATCTTTCAGTCGGACAAAAATTAACCGGCATCATATCGGATATTCCGAAAGTTCTGGATAAAATAAAAACCTTAAACATTCAAATTAATACGGCCCGAATTAATCAGGATATTTTTACTATTACATCAAACCCTCCGGTTTTAGAGATACTTTTCCGTTTAAATAATAATGTTGATGTGCAACTTGCATCTTTACAACTGATCTTAAATAAAGCTAAAATGGATCTAAATGAACTGGAATTTATCGATTTAAGATTCGATAAACCGGTGGTGCGATTTGCTCCCAAGAAGAAATAGTTTATGGCAAAAGATAGAATAATTTGCGGAATAGATGTCGGTTCATCAAAAATAGCTACTTTAATTGCTTCAATTGATGAGGCCGGCAAAATAAATTTAATCGGCGTTTCTTCAACTGTTTCCAAAGGGGTTAAAAAAACGCAAGTTGTTGATATCGAAGAGGCAGTGGCTGCGATAACAGAATCTGTTGAAGCGGCTGAAAGAATGGCCGGATATTCGATATCTCAGGCTTTTATAGCATTGGGCGGACCTCAGATTGAAAGCGTTAACCAGCATGCTGTTGTTGCCGTATCGGAGCCGGAAGAGGAGATAAAAGAGTCGGATATAAGAAGGGTGAATGATGCGGCCCGTGCTATGCCTTTGCCATCTTCCCGTGAAATCCTGCATGTCATTCCCCGGACTTTTACTGTTGATGGTCAGCAGGGGATTAAGGATCCGATTGGTATGACCGGAGTGAGACTGGAAACGGAAACACACATCATTACGGGTTCTTCGACATCGATGAAAAATCTGGTTAAATGTGTTTCGGAAGTCGGTATCGAGGTTACTGAACTGGTTTTTTCGGGGATTGCTTCAGCTTTGTCGGTATTGACCGATACGGAAAAAGAATTGGGTGTTATGCTTTTGGATATTGGCGGAGAAACAACGGATGTTGTGATCTTTATTGACGGATCCGTAGCCTATTCTGCCGTTATACCAATTGGAGCCAGACATATTACATCAGATATGGCAGTGGGTCTCCGGGTTTCCCTGGAATCGGCAGAGAAAATTAAATTATCGCTTGGTAAGATCAAGACGATTCCTGTTTTGTCAGATAGCTTTGAACTGGAAAACAATAAAAGCGCTATAAAGAAAAAGGAAGAAGAGGGGATAGATGTTAAATCATTGGGTATAGAAGAAGATATTCAAAAGATATCACGTAAGGCAGTTGTGGATGGTATTATTAAACCCCGGCTTCAGGAAATATTTAAATATGTCGGTAAAGAACTCAAAAAAAGCGGTTTTGGCACACAGATACCCTCAGGTTTGGTGATTTGTGGGGGGGGAGCGAAAACTATCGGAGTTTTAGATCAGGCTAAATATGTGTTGGGTTTCCCGGCCAGAGTTGGTCAAATCGACGGATTTTCGGGACTGGTTGAGGAAATAGATTCTCCGGCTTTTTCGGCAGCAGCGGGTTTGATTTTATACGGAACGTCTCAGGGGTCAGAGCGAGGTTCTCACATGACGGTTTTTTCAGGAAGTCTTCCGATCAAAGGGATGATACAAAAGGGAATAGATTTGGTAAAGTCCTTTCTGCCGTAATTGGGGCTTGCTATTACTAATTAGTTTTTGATATATTCTGCCCGAAGACATTTATGCTTATAAACGGAGTTTGAAAGCACCGCTTGAAAAACTTCGTTTTCAAGCTTAAATTTTGACAAGGTAAAATTTATGCTTATCAAACCTGATGTTCAAAGATTTGCCAAGATCAAAGTAATGGGCCTTGGAGGCGGTGGTTCCAACTCCCTAAATTCCATGATTTCTCTTCAGCAGATTCAGGGTGTTGAATTTGTAGCTGTAAATACTGATGCTCAGGCGCTACTTAATAACCAGTCTCCAACTAAAGTTCAAATCGGGGAAACCTTAACTAAGGGTCTGGGTTCAGGTGGAGATCCGGAAATAGGAAAACAAGCTGCTGAGGAGTCTACACAAAAATTACAGGATGTTCTGGGGGATGCGGATATGGTGTTTTTAACTGCAGGTATGGGGGGAGGCACAGGGACAGGTTCTATACCAATCGTAGCTCAGATTGCCAAGAGCGTTGGAGCATTGACAGTAGCCGTTGTAACTAAACCTTTTGCTTTTGAAGGCACCAGAAGGATGGTAGCGGCTGAGGACGGGTTAGAAAAGTTGAAAGATAAAGTTGATGCTTTGATTGTGATTCCAAACCAACGGTTGCTGGAAACTGTAGAGAAAAATATGACTTTGCAGGAGGCATTTAGGCTGGCTGATTCGGTTTTAGGCCAGGGTGTGCAGGGCATTTCCGATTTAATCACTATGCCCGGACTGATTAATGTTGACTTTGCAGACGTTAAAGCGATTATGTCTAATGCAGGATCAGCTCTTATGGGTATTGGTGTAGCTGGCGGAGAGAATAGAGCGGCCGCTGCGGCTAGAATGGCAATTGCGTCCCCGCTTCTCGAAGTGTCCATTGAAGGAGCCAAAGGAGTGCTATTTAATATTGTGGGCGGGTCAGATCTTTCCATGTCTGAGGTAAACGAAGCGGCGCAAATTATAGCTCAAGCCGCAGACCCGGATGCCAATATTATCTTTGGTGCCACCATTAAAGAAGACCAGCTGGATCAGATTAAGATTTCAGTTATTGCCACGGGTTTTGATGAAACCAGAAGAAGGCTAAGGGAGTATATTGGGACCGGTATTGGTTCCTCCTCCCAGCAACATGCTTCAGACTGGAGAGCTCTCCAGGCAACAGACGATGCGCAACCGGTACAGGCAGCTTCCGAGGAGACAGTTGCACAAGAAGAGCAAAAACAAGAAGAAGAGGAAGAAGACCTTGAGATTCCCGCATTCCTGCGTTCTAACCGCTAAATAAGATAGATTTTGGCTAGTTTGATATATAAAATCCCGCTTGATTTTTGTTTTTGCTAAGATTACTATCAAATCATGGATGAAAATACATTTAGAAAAGTAGTTAAAGAAGTAGTTAATGAGACTATTAAGCCAATTAAAGAAAAGCTGGATGGTGTTACAGAGAGATTAGATGGTGTTACAGAGAGATTAGATGATCCTGATACTGGCTTGGTAGCTATAAACAACAGACTCGATGCTAATACTGGGGCAGTGATTGAGCTTGAGAAAACAGTTAAAGGATATGCTGATATGTATAAAATGAATGATAGTAATATCAGAAGAATTGAAAGTAGATTAAAACCTGTTGAAAAAGCTGCCAAGATAAAAGTGCTTCCTGAACTTCATCTTGAGTCCTTTGCTTAAAATTGGTAAAATCCACGTATTGGTATGAACTTGCAAAGAATAAAGTGAAAAAAGAACCTCGCCAAGGTGGGGTTTTTTTGTGGCAAAAATATGAGTATGAAACAAATAAATTCAAATAAAGAGATGGGATCGGCCCTTGTGGGAATTGTATAATTATCTAGTTTAAATGTTGATCTAAGTCAGGTAAAATATAGCTTATGTTTAAACCGGTATCATCACAGGTCGATTTTCCCGCTCTTGAACGGGAACTTTTGGATTATTGGAAAAGAGAAGGGATAGTTGAAAAATACTTAAACAAAAATAATTTCGCAAATGAAAAGTTTTCTTTTTTAGACGGGCCGATCACTGCCAATAATCCTATGGGCGTTCATCATGCTTGGGGTAGGACTTATAAAGATCTCTGGCAGCGGTTTTTTAATATGAAAGGGTTTAAGCAAAGATTCCAGAATGGTTTTGATGAGCAGGGACTTTGGGTTGAGGTGGAAGTTGAGAAAGAATTAAATTTACACTCTAAAAAAGATATTGAGAATCTAATTCCCGGAGATAAATTTAAAAGCTTAGAGAAATTCATTAACCTTTGTAAAGAAAGGGTTAAGAAATACTCAGGTATTCAAACAGAACAATCCAAAAGATTAGGTTATTTCATGGATTGGGATCATTCTTATCACACATCCTCCGATGAAAATAACTATGCGATCTGGAATTTTATAAAGACAGTTAATGAAAAAGGTTGGTTATATAAAGGTCATGATAGTGTTCCCTGGTGTCCAAGGTGTGGTACGGCAATATCACAACACGAGATGCTGACTGAGGATTATAAGGAGGTTGTTCATGAGTCAGTTTATTTTAAATTGCCGATCAAAAGTAGAGAGAATGAGTTTTTGGTGGTTTGGACAACAACTCCTTGGACGATTCCGGCAAATGTGGCAGTGGCGGTTGATCCCAAAGCAGATTATATACAGGTTAAGTTGGAAAATGGGGATTTAGTTTGGGTCATGGAACAAAGAGCAGATGTATTAGGAAAATTAGAGAAAAGTAAGAAAACTAAAGGCCAGGATCTGGTCGGTTTGGAATATGTGGCTCCATTTGATCATTTACCACGAGTTGATGAAGCATTGAAAGATTATATTCACCGTGTTGTAGCAAATGATGAATTGATCCTTCCTATAAGTTCGGAGGAGGGAACAGGTCTGGTACATATTGCTCCCGGAGCAGGTTCTGAAGATTTTAAATTAGGTGCAATATTAAGTCTTCCGGTAATTGAATTGATAGATGAGGAGGCAAATTATTTAAACGGGATGAAAGAATTTTCAGGAGCAAATGCTAAAAAACATCCGGAATTAATAATTGATTTTCTGAAAAATAAAGAAAACGGAAAATTTTTACTTATAACGGAAAGGATAAAACACCGTTATCCGATGTGTTGGCGGTGTAAAACAGAATTGGTGTGGCGGGTGGTTGATGAATGGTATATAGCAATGGATCGCGATGATGGTTCAGGTAAAACCTACCGAGAGCAAATGATAGAGACGGCTGAAAAGATTAAGTGGCTTCCTAAATGGGGCTTAGAACGTGAATTGGATTGGTTAAAAAATATGCATGATTGGTTAATCTCTAAGAAGCGTTATTGGGGTTTGGCTTTGCCTGTTTGGGAATGTAATCAGTGTGGGAATTTTGAGGTTATAGGAAGTAAAAAAGAACTGAGAGAAAAAGCAGTAGATGGTTGGGAAAAATTTGAAGGTAATTCTCCGCATAGACCATGGATAGATCAAATTAAAATAAAGTGTACAAAATGTGAGGCTGTTGCTTCAAGGATACCGGATGTGGGAAACCCCTGGCTTGATGCCGGGATTGTGCCGTTTTCAACTATGTCTCCGGATTGGTTTCCGGCGGATTTTATTACTGAGAGTTTCCCTGGTCAATTTAGGAACTGGTTTTATTCATTGATTGCCATGAGTACTGCGTTAAAGCGGACAAACCCTTCTAAAACAATTTTGGGTTTTGCCTCAGTCAGGGATGAAAAGGGAGAGGAAATGCATAAATCAAAAGGTAATGCGATTGAGTTTAATGAGGCAGCAGATAAAATTGGTGTTGATGTGATGAGATGGTTGTATGTTGCACAGAATCCTGAAAATAATCTTAATTTCGGGATTGAGGCAGCAAATAACATCAGAAGAAGATTTTTGTTAATTCTCTGGAATTCGTATAAGTTTTTTGTTGATTATGTGAATTTAGCTGAGGGGGAGAAAAGGGATATTAGGGATATTAGGGATATTGGAGTTCTAGACAAATGGATTTTGGCGAGATTAGAACAATTGATATTTTTAGTAAGTAAAAGTTTGGAAAAATATGATGCTGTTAGTGCTGCGAGGGCAATTGAAGATTTTGTTGTTCAAGATTTCTCAACTTGGTATATCAGAAGGTCAAGAGACAGGGTCGAGGTAGCTTTACCGGTAATGTATGAAGTTTTAGCAACCCTGAGTAAGCTTTTGGCGCCGTTTATGCCTTTTGTATCAGAAGAAATATTTAAGAATTTAACTGACGAAGAATCGGTTCATTTGCAGAGTTTTCCGGAGGCAAATGGTCCGGTTGATGAAAAACTGATAGAAGATATGAGCAAGGTCCGTAAAATTGCCGAATTGGGTCACGCTAAAAGAAAAGAAGCTGGCATTAAGCTTCGCCAGCCATTGGCTTCCATCTTATACAAATTACCTGAAAGATTAATGCCTGATTTGGAAAAAATTCTTGCAGAAGAACTTAATATTAAGAAAGTTGAGTACGGAAAATCCTCAACTGAGCCGGAAGCAATTTTGGATACCAAACTTACTCAGGAGCTGGAAGAAGAAGGAAAAGCGCGGGAATTAATCCGTCAGGTTCAACAAAACCGCAAGGACCAGAATATGACACTGGCCGATAAGACTAAAATTATTGCACCCTCTTGGCCACAGAATTTTGAAAAAGAAATTTTGAAAAGTACAGCTTCTGTTTCTTTGGAAAAAGGTTCTGAATTTAAGGTGATAAAAGTGTGAAAATTTTTCAATTCATTAATCTTCAAATTAGTTTAGCAAGTTTTTTTCTAATTTCAATCGGAGTACTGGTGATTTATTCCTCGTCTTTTGAATTGGCAATTCAGCAGGCTGTTTTTGCGATCATTGGGATAATTTTTTTCCTGATGGTCTCCCGTAGTGAACTGAAGTTTTTTAGAAATATTATTAAGCCGCTTTATCTGGTTATTTTTATCTCACTGATTGCTGTTTTTATCTTAGGCATTGAAACAAGGGGATCGCTACGTTGGATCCCTCTCGGCATCTTTAATATCCAGCCTTCTGAATTCGCCAAGCCTATTTTGATTTTGTTTCTTGCCAAATTTTGGTCGGAAAATCTTCCCACAGTAATAAATATTTTAAAAAGTTTACTATGGTCTGCCCCTTTAATTTTTCTTATTTTTAAACAGCCTGATCTGGGCTCGGCTCTTACAGTAGGGGCTATATGGTTGGGAATGCTGTTTGCAGCGCGTATCTCATTAAAAAAGACAATTATATTGCTTTTGATTTTTTTACTGATGGTCCCCATTGGTTGGTTTTTTTTGCACGGTTATCAGAAAGACCGGATTACCAGTTTTCTCTCGCCTAAATCTGATCCGCTGGGAACGGGCTACAATGTTATTCAGTCAACAATAGCTGTTGGTTCAGGGGAATTTTTCGGCCGGGGATTGGGTAGAGGCACTCAATCGCGCCTACAGTTTTTGCCGGAATTTAGGACCGACTTTATTTTCGCCTCAATTGCCGAAGAAATGGGATTTGCCGGCTCTGTGTTGATTTTATCATTATATATGTTTCTACTTAGTTATTTTTTGAAAGTAGCTTATCAGGTTAATAATAGTTTTAGTTTTTTAGTAATAATTGGTGTATTCTCAATGTTTCTTTTTCAGTTATTTGTTAATATTGGGATGAATGTGGGGATTTTGCCGATAACCGGCATTACTTTGCCGCTGATTTCTTATGGGGGAAGTTCGCTGATTGTAACTTTCATTTCGTTGGGAATGGTTGCATCTTCGGCAAAAAAAAGGTAGAATTTCAGAATGCTAAATTATGCAGTTTGTGAAATATCAGGAAAACAATATAAAGTTATTCCCGGCAAAAGTTTTGAAGTAAGTCTTCAAAAAGAAGGTGACTTAATCGAAGCTGCTGTTTTACTTTTATCTGAAGACGGCAAGTTAAAGATAGGTACACCTTACCTTAAAGAAAAAATAACCCTAAAACGGATTGAAGATTTGAAAGGCGCAAAAATCAGAGTGAGTAAATTTCATGCAAAGGCAAATTACAGGAAAACAATTGGTTACAGGTCCAAACTGACAAAATTAGTTTTGAATCAAAAGGTCGTGAAAAAATAACTATTGACTTAAGTTTTCACGGGGTGTATTTTAATATCCTATGGCGCATAAAACAGGCGGTGGAAGTACAAGAAAGAATAGAGATTCAATTTCCAAGAGATTGGGAGTTAAGATTTATGGCGGTCAAAAAGCAGCTGCCGGCAATATTATAGTGCGGCAAAAAGGTAATAAATTTTACTCCGGAACGGGAACAAAGCAGGGCAATGACTATACTATTTTTTCCGTTTCCACCGGCAAAGTAGCTTTTAAGAAAAAATTAGGCAAAACAGTTGTGAGTATCGCATAATGGATCAACAAGAACATATTTACGAATTGGAATTAGAACTACTGCAACCAAACCCACTACAACCCCGTGGACTAATTGCTCCTGATTCACTAAGTGAGCTGGCTGATTCAATCAGAGTACATGGTGTCCTGGAACCTTTGGTAGTTGCCAAAACTCCGGCCGGTTATCAAATCATTGCCGGGGAACGGAGATGGAGAGCCTCTAAATTAGCCGGTTTAATTAAAGTTCCCGTCATTATTAGAGAAACGAGCCCGCAAGGCATGTTTGAAATGGCTATTGTGGAAAACGTACAAAGAATTGATTTAAATCCGCTGGAGCGAGCCCAGGCTTACCGGAGATTAATGGACGAATTTGGTTTGGCAAATCAGGAAATTGCTGAAAGAGTTTCAAAAAGCCCGGCCTATATTTCTAACACCATCAGACTCTTAATTTTGCCGGACGCTCTAAAGGATGCTTTAATGGCCGGTGCTACCTCTGAAGGTCATGCCAGAGCCCTGGCAGCACTGGAGGATCCGCACCTTATTATTACCGCCTATAAAGAGGTCTTAAAAAGAAATCTCTCAGTCAGGGGAACGGAAGAGTTGGTGCGCAGAGTGAGGAACGAACAGGGGATTGGACCCAAAAACAGGGCTGATATAGACGCTGTACGCATCATTAATGAAGATGTTGATAAGATTCAGGAAAATATTAATGCTGCCTTATCGGGTAGGACAAAAAAACCTCAGGTGAAGTGTCAGTTGACCGGTAAAAGAGCCCGCCTGGAATTATTAATTGACGGAGAACCTAAGGATACAATGCCGGTTTTAGAGGATTTAAATCAGGCAATTGTCGGATATTTTAACTTACTTGCCGGTAAGTAGACCAGCGTCTTGAAACGGAAAGTAGCGGAAAAGCGCTCTGCCGACAATCTCTTCTTTTGTAACCGGTCCCCATTCCCGTGAATCGGAAGAATGTTCCCGGTTGTCTCCGAAAGCAAAATATTGATTTTTTCCTACTTTAATAATGTCACCTTCCCGGACAAAGGTACCGGGAGGGGTTGGAGTGCCTGATGGGAGATATTGCTCGTTTAAGATTTGTCCGTTTACATAAACACTATTATTGGAGATTTGTACTGTGTCACCAGGCACAGCAATGATTCTTTTAATGAAATCCTGTGATTCGTCTCTAGGATTTTCCAAGACAATAATTTCACTTCTGTTTGGTTCTCTGAACCGGTAACTTATTTTCTCGGTAATTAAGTAATCGCCATTATGCATGGTTGGGACCATGGAGTTTCCTGCCACCTTATGGAACTGGGCAACAAACAAATAAATGGCTGCGAAAACTGCTCCAAAAACTACTAATGTTTCAATAAATTCAACTGCATATCCGCCAAAATTTCCAAAAAAACTTTTCTGAGATTCTGCTCCGTAATAATTTGGATCCATATCCTGTGATTATCTCAAAAATTTCAGTTGTGAAGCAAGAGGCGGGTGGACGTATACGAAAAAATCCGGACGTCCTTTCATCGACGCATCCCCCCCCCGGATGAGGCCCCGCATTATAAATTTGATATACTGCTGTTGTGAAAGATTATAGTTCATACTTCGTTGGAATCCCTCTTCCTCAAAAATATCAACAAGATTTTGAAGATCTACAAGCTGATGTTTCTCAAATTAGTCCTTTATTTAAAACAACCTACCCCAAAACTCCTCATATTACCGTTTGTTACTTAAGCAAACAATCTCAATCTGCTTTGCCGGAGATAGTAGAAGATATTAAAAAGCATTTAGAAATATTAAAAGGAGCTAAATTAAAAGTTGGCGGTCTTGGATATTTTGGAAAAGATAAACCGAGAGTGCTATTTTTAGATGTTCAATACCCTAAGCAATTAAAGGAATTTAATAAAATACTTTCAAAAAGTCTATCTCATTACTACGCTTCTGATAATGATTTACCATTTCATCCTCATGTTTCTTTAGCTTGGGTAGGAGATCCGGAAGCTCAAAAAGCATTTAAAGCCTCCCAATTGGAATTAAACTCCAGGCTAGAGAAAGTCAACTGGACATTTGATATTACGGAGGTAGTTTTATATGGTGTTGATTCTACAAAAAAGCCTGAATATCACGAAAAATTAATAGTTTTTGCTATTGAATAATATTCTTAACTTGAACCTTTAATTGTCTGCTGGGTTGCCCAGCATGAACAAAGAGATTCATCAGGTAGGTTTGTCCCTACAGCACACTTAAAAGATCCTAACCAAAATCCCCCTAATAATTCTATCTGGACTCTAAGGCCTACAAATAACAATATTAATTTAGCTGATGATATTAACAGGCAAGTTATGGTTAAAGGAAATATGACACCTGAAAATAATGTTATTGAGGTAAAAGAAGTGATAGCTTTTGAAAAACAAACTCCTGCTCCAACTCAACCCAAACCTGCAACAAATTCTGGACAATCTTTACCAAACCAATAAAGCTACTAATTAACCCTTTTTTGTGCAATAATTAGGTAAGAAGAAATCTTAGATTTAGCTCAAAGATTAAAAATTGCAAAATTAATTCTTGATGGAAAAACTTATGATGAAATAGCAGAAAAAGTTGAAACAAGTACCTCAACTGTTTCTAAAATTGGGCAAGTGATTAAATATGGTAAGGGTGGGTTAGAAAAAGTTTTGGGGAAGAAAAAGAGATAAGATTATAGTAGATTACGGACTGGTGGGTGAGGGAGATGGAGATACAGTTAATTCAGGAGTGGGGGTAGGTGTAAGAATTGGGATCGGTGTTAGTGTAGAAGTAGGCGTAAGCGTTGGAGTAGGAATGGGGGTAGGGAGTATAGTGGGCGTAGGAGTAGTCTTAATATTAGGTTCACACAGATTTGTACTATAATTTTTGGTATATCCGCTATTGCAGTAACAATAGCCATAAGATTCATAAGAATTTGCTGGACATTCAACCTTTTCACACTGACCAGTAGAATAGTTCTTTTTATAGCCAGAGTTACAGTAGCAATATCCGTAGGACTCGTAAGAGTTGGTAGAACATTCTACTTTATCACATTGATTGGTTGTATAGTTTTTTCGATAGCCAGAATTACAAGTCCAGTCGCTACCCCAACTGTTTAAGGTAGCATTAGCAGGTACTTCTATTTTGTCGCACTTATTGGTTGAATAATTCTTTTTGAAGCTATTATTACAGACCCAATCATCTCCAAAATAATTCAAACTTGCGTTTTCAGGAACCACTACTGAGTCACATAGATTGGTAGTATAGTTCTTCTTAAATCCTTTATTGCAATACCAATCCGATCCCCAACTGTATAAAGTCGCATTAGCTGGAACCTCAACTTTGTCGCACCCGTTAATTGAGTAGTTCTTTTTGTACCCAGAGTTACAATTCCAATCAGAACCAAAGTAATCTAAGCTTGCGTTTTCAGGTACTATTACAGAATCGCACTGGTTGGTGGTGTAATTTTTTTTAAACCCTTTATTACAGTACCAGTCTGAACCCCAACTATACATACTAGCGTTAGCAGGAACTTCTACTTTATCGCATCTGTTTATAGAGTAATTCTTTTTATAGCCATAGCTACATGTCCAGTCATCGCCAAAATAGCTTAGACTAGCGTTTTCAGGAATTGTAATTTGATCACATTGGTTTGTTAAATAATCCTTCTTGAAACCTTTGTTACAAGTAAAATCATTCCCAAAGTAGTTTAGTGACCCATTAGCAGGGATAATTACCTTATCACATTGATCAGTTAGATAATTCTTTTTGTACCCTGTGCTACAAAGCCAATCGCTTCCCCAAGATGCCAAATATGCGTTTGAGGGAACCTCAATTTTGTCACATTGATCAGTTAGATAGTTGCGCTTATAACCGTTATCACATACCCAACTGTCACCAAAGTAATTCAAATGAGCATTAATAGGCGGAGTAATCTTGGGTGCAGGTTGTGTATAGGATGTATATCCGGTTGAACCCCCATAATCATAACCCACTGGTGCAAGTACAGGTAGCCAAGATGGTTTATAGGTATAGCTACTCGGAAGGGTAAATGAGTAAGTGCTATAACTTCGTGATGTGTAATTTGCACCACACCTTCCATTATCAATACAGGAATAATTATTAGAGATAACCCCATCAGGACGAGATCTATAATGGCTCTGGACAAAAGTACCATCTTTTCTAAAATATGATCTTACTTGTACATCAGAATAAGAACTCCTATAACTTCTGGCTTCTGCAATTGAAGTAAGGATAAAAAATACAGGAATTAGCAATAAAAGGCAGATTACAAGTTTATAGATTATTCGCCCAGTCATTTAATTTGAGGTAAGTTTATTACAATCAGCCGCAATGGCATCATTTAGTTTGCTTATTGCATCAAAGTATTCTTTAGCATCTTGGTTATTATTTATGCGGTCAGAGTAATTATTACCCAGTTTCTTGACATCCTCTGACCATTCAATTAATAAATCTTTACTTTCATTACAACTTTTTATGCGTTCGGCATCATTAGCTAAAGAGGCGTTAACTTGTTTGAACCCCACCAAATTATCCCGAATTCTAGTAGCTTCTTGAAGAAACTCAACTTTAATAACCCTATTTTTTATGTCATCTAGATCAGTAGTCTTACCAGTTTTTTGAGAAAAAGTGAAAAATGTAAGTATGGCTAGAAGTATATAAATGACTATTAAATGATTTTTGCTCATTTTATCTGTATTTTTTGGGAGTTATTTTAAAAGGACTAACAGCTCCTTTTTTACCTGTATAAGGATTTATGTTACCTTTAGTGGAAAAATTATCAAACTTTGATTTATTAGGGGAGGTTTTGAAGTGAGGGGCTACATAGGTTCCATTTTTCTTTATATAACCCTTGACTTTTTGAGCAGCTTCCACAGATGATATATTGGCTAAAGCAAAGGAAATAATTAGAAATAGAGCAGAAAGACAAAGAATGAATTTTCTCACAAAACAATTATAACATATATTAATCATTACTGTTCCTCTAGAAATTATAGTTAGAAAAGAGTAAAATTGCAGTTAAGATTTTTCTGGGCAAAGCTAACCTGAAGTGACATTATGAATTATATATTTTTGATCTTGTTTCTTATATCATCATTAGGTTTAGTGTTAGGTCTAATTAGACCGACCTTATTAATTAAGTTTATCAAACGCTCTCTAACTAGAAAAAAGATATTACTAGTTTTTGGATCTTTGAGTATAATCTTCTTTGTCCTTACAGGTATAGTTGCAGAACCATCATCCATAAAAAAAGATATCGGCTCCTCAGCTGTAAAAGGGAGTAATCAAGAGAGTACTCAATCTACTGGTCAGAATACCCAAGAGAAAGCAGAAGAACAAAAAAACCCACAAACTCAAGCTAAACAGAGTGAAACATTTAAGGTTACCAAAGTTATTGACGGAGATACCATCCAGGTTGTTATTGATAACGAAAAAGAAACCATCCGTTTGATTGGTATTGACTCACCCGAGACAGTAGATCCTAGAAAATCAGTTCAGTGTTTCGGTAAAGAAGCATCGGCAAAAGCTAAGTTACTACTTTCAGATAAATCCGTAATGCTTGAGTCAGACCCAACGCAAGGTGAGAGAGATAAATATCAAAGACTTCTTAGGTATGTGTTTTTAGAAGATGGAACTAATTTTAATAAACTGATGATTAGCGAAGGATATGCACATGAATATACCTACAATATACCCTACAAATATCAGTCTGAATTCAAGCAAGCACAAAAGGAAGCCGAGGAAAATAAAAGGGGGTTGTGGGCTGATAATGCTTGTCTTACAAATACCCCACAACCATCAACACAAACTAGCGGAACAGTCAACCCCACTACAACTAGTGGATTTACTTGTGCAGAAAAAACAACCTGTGGTCAAATGTCATCCTGTGCAGAAGCTGAGTTCTATCTAAATACCTGTGGTGTATCACGCTTGGATGGAGATAAAGATGGTGTGCCTTGCGAAACTTTATGCAGATAATTATAGACGGAAACAAAATTTAATCTCAATATGCTATCATTTAAGTTAAGATTAGGTATTAATTATGCTTAATAAAACTAAAATTGGTAAAAATTTGGCAGAGCTGAACAAAAAACGGTCGATTAAAACTACCCCTCCTTTAATGGATAAATGGGTTTTATTATTTGGATTGATTACCTTTTTAGTTGTAGTAGCACCAATTGGATATTTAATAGCTCAATCAATAAATAGACCCCCCAGAGATTTAAGAATCGACATAAAGAATAAGAATAACCCACACGCAGGAAATTTTATAGTAGATGAATGTGATAATTGTAGTGAGTTGATTATTAGAGACAAAAAGGGTGAGCCGGTATTTGAAGAGTCATTGAAAAGTAGTGAAGATAATAGACTTAGGAAGTATTTAATAAATAAAGCGACAGAAGGAGACAAACCAAACACCTCCATCAAACTCTTCGGAAACCAATTTCCCAATAGATTAGTTGATGTGTCTTTTGATATTTCCAACTCTGTAATTTATAGAGATAATGAATCACTAAAAAATAAAGCAAACATTAAATATTCGGATTTTGTGTTTCAAAAGTTTAAGGAATATATGTTAAACAACCAGGGAATACTTCCTCGTAATAAAATAAATATCCGTTTTTATGGCCCAGAACTTAAAGACAATCCTTGTAACAATAAGTTAGTAATTAAATATACAGAACCCGAGTGGGAAGCTAATATTACTTATTCTCGTAGGAATGAACAAATACTCATTGAAATAGGAGATAAACTGGAGCCAAAAACAGAAAGAAACGGGTTAGAGATTGTTACTAATAATCCGGATGAGATATATAATATCATATATGACTTTTACAGCAAAGGGATTGCTAATCCTAATCAGGGTTGCCATTTTGGTACGTATTTAATTCCCCACCTAATAGAAATCAGTGATGACATCGTCAATGAAAAATATAGTGGAAATGAAGAATATAGTTATCGCGAATTTGTTTTAGTAACAGATGGTGAGTTCTATCTTAGAGATGACGAGGTTACAGGAGGAAAGGAAGTATATGCAACACCCAAAAATTACGATGTGTTAAAAAGATATTTAGAGAAAAGGACTAATAAGGGATTCAGCGTAAATGGTTCTACTATTTGTAAAAAGCCAGACGACAAGTTTATTATTGTAGGTATGGAATATGATAATAACCTATCTTACCGCAACCTCGTACAACAGTTTTATAAAGAATTATTAAACCCTTGCCAAGTGATATTTGAGAATTTTTAGTTAGAATTATGAGTGAATTTATTAACTTTTTACAAACTAATTTTACTACCCTAACCACTATTTTTGGTGGTACAGGAGCAGTCGTAGCAGCTTATTTATATAATACAAGACATCACCGCTATGGCTATCGAACTGGTAAAAAGGTTGTAACTAGATTTAGACCTGAAATTAATAAAAGATTAACTTCACCTCACTCTCAAAAAAGTATGCAAGAGCGTGTTGATATGGTAAAGGATATGGTTTTTCAAATGGGACTTTCAGAATACATTAAGGACTATAACCAGAATGTAGGTCGACTACAGGAACAAATAGGTTCTCTTAAAGAAGAATTAGATGGTAAAAAACAAATAGCAACTAGAGTGTACAGAGAAAGAGATAAAAAGCTAGAAGAGGAGATAAAAGAGTTAGAAACTAATTTGGATCTTAAGGAAAAAGAATTATTCCAACTAAAACGGGAAGAGGATGGAAAAAATGAAGTATTGGAACAAAATAATAAGGTCAACGTTCAAAGGAAATATTTTTTCTCTGATCTCATTCAGAAAACTAAAGAATCCCTTTCTAAAGCTGCTGAAAGATTAGAAACAGATGCGTTGAGATATGTTTATATAATAGTTATTGGTTTACTCTTGGCTGGTGATTTCTATATAACTTACTTTATTTTTAATGATGTTTTAAAAATTCAGTTTAAAGACAATCGAATAGCAATTTATATATTTAGCGGGATAGTAGCTTTAGTATTCCTAGTCTTAATAGATAGAGTTATTGATTTTCTGGAAAAATCTCCATTCTTTAGGAAGCACCTTAGAAAATTACAGACGGGTACAATGCTAGTAGTTGGTTTAATTTTGATGACAATCTATATCCTTATGGTTTCTCTATCTTGGCTTAGTAATGTACCTGAAGTTTTAGATTCACTACTACGCTTGCTTTTTGTACCACTCATAATTGCTGTAGCTATTACTATAAGGAAAGTGCAAAAAGAATACGGCTTTTCGTTCTTATTCACTCCCATAAAAGTTATTTTCGCTATCTTTTTAATAACACTTTTTAACGTACTCCTCTTATTTGAAGTAGGTTTAGATTATATCCGTAAATATTTACAAAAAGAGAAGTTTGAAAGCAAAACTAAAATGACAGTAGCGGAAGAGATAGAAAATAACAGGGCGGAGATAGCAAGAAGGAATGGTTTAAGAATGAGTTTAGAAGAGAGACTTGAGATTGATATTAATAAACTAAGTGAACATTATCAGGGACTAATCAATAAGTTAGACGAGAAATTAGAGCGTATAAACGGAGAGATGGTCAAGATTCGAAAAGGTTATGAAAGTGGAGTTGTAGCAGCCCTTAAGCTTCCCGATCAATAACTGAAAAGAGGTGATCTATCATAGAAGAACAAACATCAACAAATGGAATAAAACCAAATAACACTGGCAAGTGGATACTTGCAATTATTGCAGCAGCAATTATTGGTGGGGGTGCAGTAGCCTTGTTTGGTAATACTAAATCATCAACACCAGCACCACGACCCTCTTACTCTCCAGAAATTAATGTAACTCCTACACAAAAACCTACTGGTACTACAAAATCTGGAGATAAAGATTGTACTGATTTCGCAACTCATGCAGAGGCTCAGGCATTCTTTGAGTCTGCTGGCTCAGGTGATCCACATAGGTTGGATAGAGATGGGGATGGTATTGCTTGTGAGACTTTGCCGTGATTTACTGTAATATACAGCCTATATGCCTACTATTACTTTAGCAACAGGTCAGTTAACAGATTTTAAGGGTGACTCTTTAATCTGTGGATCGGTGACAGATCTAACCGCCACAACAAATAAAAACGCTAAGGAGCTTCTTGAAAAAGCAGGGAAAGGTTTGGAGGCGGAATTGTTGGCAATAGGATATTGCGCTCTAGGTAATGCCGTTATCACCAAGGGACATGATATAAAAGTCAAACACATTATTTTTGTACCTATAAAAGACAGTTTTGATCCCACTTACTTAATGAATTTTACCCTTTTACATCAAGCCATAAGATCAGCATTAACTTTGGCAGATATTTACAAAGTTAAGACACTGGCCATACCCATGTTAAACCCAGGATTTAAAAAGTGTTCAATAGTAGATAAGATTATGGCTAAATTTACAGATAATAACCGACTTAAACCTATTTCCGATGATGAAGTTTTAAGCATCATTATGAGCGTTGCCAAGGATTTTGAAAAATCCTCAATAAGCGAGATCACTGTTTATAAATTCGTAAGATAACAGCACTATTGCAAATTAATTTTCTAATCTGTATATTTAATTTTGAAAAGTTCTTTAAAATTTTTGCGTTTTTTGAAGTCCCGCATCGTTTGGTGCAGGACGTGTTCGAGCCGACAGTTTATCGCGAGGCCGGTCGGTAAAGATAAAAAGCCCAAAAAGTGGACGGAGAGGGATTTGAACCCCCGGCATCTGCAATGTGAATGCAGCGCTCTACCGCTGAGCTATCCGTCCTTAATGCACATTTTAGCAGATTAGGTATAATGAAAGAATGAGGAATATTTTAAAACAGACTTCCTGGTTGTTTTTGGCACAGAGTCTAACACGGATAGTTGGTTTTTTTTATACCATTTATTTGGCCAGGTCTTTTGGGGTTGCCGATTTCGGTTTACTTACTGTTGCGCTGGCTTATTTTTCCATTATTTCATCTGTTGCCGATTTAGGGTTTAACCGGTTTTTGATCAGGGAAGTTGCCCTGGACCGGTCGAAAGTTTCTGAATTGCTTTGGAATATAAGTATTCTCAGGGTTACTTTAACCTCTGTTTTATTTGCCGTATTCTCAGTAATTTTATATTTATTTGATGCCGACAAAATGCGGGTCAGTTTGATACTTCTGGCAACTCTGGCAATTTTACCCCAAGCCATTGCTTTAACTTTTGATGCGGTTTTTGTGGCGATTCAAAAGTTGCAATTTTCTGCTGCCTCCCTTTTTATCTCTTCTTTGGCAACTGCGTTATTTGGTTTTATTTTAATAAACAACGGCTTTGGTACTTTTGGCGCAGTAAATGCTTTGATTTTCGGACAGGTAATTTATGCGTTAGCCCTGCTGGTATTTTTGTATAAATATAAACAGTTAATTCTATCCGCTGTCCGGCTTTCTATCATTAAAAAAATTATCATCGGGTCGCTACCCTATGGGCTACTGGGAATTTTAGGACTACTCTATTTTAGAGTAGATGCAGTTTTGTTATCGTATATGAGGGGGAATTTCGAAACAGGTATATATGGGGCGGCTTATAGGTTTTTGGAGGCAATAATATTTATCCCCGGAGCTTTTGCTATGGCGTTGTTTCCTGCTTTGGCAAGATTACATGGTGAAAATACAGATGAGATGAAAAAGCTGTATTTTAAAAGCCTTAAACTAATGGGTGCGGCTGGAATGATATTATTTTTTGCTTACCTTTTAATATTACCGGAAGTAATTAAAATCTTTTTGCCAAATTATCTTCAGGCCATTGAGGCAGTCAGGATTCTTTCACTCTCAATCCCGTTTATATTTCTTGCAACCCCCGGGGTGCAGGTATTATTTTCATCAGAAAAATATCTGAAAAACGTCATAGTGCTTTCCCTTTTTACAGTAGCATTTAATATTATTTTAAATATTCTTTTTATCCCTAAATTTGGATTTATAGCAGCATCTTGGATTACAGTTGTCTCAGATGCCCTTTCTTTTATAATATTTTATAATCTGATTACAAAGAAGATCTTCAGATGAAAAAAGTTTCAGTAATTATCCCCAACTGGAACGGCAAAGAATTGCTGAAAGATTGTTTGGATTCGCTAGAAAACCAACCGGCTGAGATAATTCTTGTAGATAATGGATCTACTGATGACTCGATAGATTTTTTAAAAAAAAATTATCCCAAAGTTAGATTAGTTAAATTAAAAAATAATTTTGGTTTCGCCCGGGCAATAAATGAAGGCGTAAAAATTTCAAATACTGAGTATGTGATTTTGTTGAATAACGACACAGAATCAGATAAAGATTTTGTAAAAAGTTTAATAACATGCGCCGATTCTCACCCGGAAGTAATTTCCGTAAATCCCAGGTTACTAAATTTTTATGATAAAAAAATAATTGACGGAGTAGGGATCGAGATAAATGAAGTAGGGCAGGCCCGTTCGATCGGTTGGCAGGAAAAAGATCACGGGCAGTTTGATAAGGAAGAGTATATTTTTGGAGCAACAGGGGGAGCGTCTCTCTTCCGTCGGGAAGATTTTATTAAAGTAGGGGGGTTTGATGAAGGTTATTTTATGTATTCAGAGGAGGTTGATTTTGCCTTTCGGGCGCAATTTTTGGGATATAAGTCAATCTTTTGCCCTATGGCAATTGTTTACCACAAACATAAGGCAACAGCCGGGAAAAAACCGCAGCACATTGAATATTGGCAATTTAGAAATATGATGCAAACAATTATTAAAGATTTTCCGGTTGGTGTTTTATTTAAAAAATGGAGATGGTTAAAAATTATTCTGGTTTTTCTGAATACTATTTTTTACCAACTGAAAAACGGATACATTTGGCCTCCGGTTCTGACAAAACTTTGGTTATTGTATCATCTGCCAAGCCTACTCAATCAGAGAAGGGCAATACAGAAGAATAGAAAAGTTAGTGACGGCTATATTGAAGGTTTTTTAACAGATAAGAAAGTTACTTTTTGGGGACTACGGACATAATCAATATCCAGGCTAAAATTGGCGGGTAAAATAAACTATTGCTGAAAAAGGAGTGAACGATTAGCCCTAAGATTGCCGCAGTAATTATTTTACTGCTTTTCATTAAGGAAAATAGAAAATATAAATAGACTAAGAAACCAATTATTCCGGTAGTTGAGGCAACAAATAATAAAGAAGAATCATTGCCGGATGATCCGTGGCTGTCCAGAAACTGCTGATCTCCCAGATTGTATTTTTTTATGCCGTAGCGGTATGCATTAAATCCTATCCCTAAAACAGGAGACTTCTTAAACAGGTCAAGCCCCTGCTGCCAGGTATTAAGACGAAATGATGCAGACTGCTCCCTGTTGATATTGCGGGGTGCTGCAACTAGTTTTGAATATATTTGAAAACCAAAAAGAAGGAAAGCGAAAAGTACTAAAGTTAAAAGCAAATATTTTTTTGATTTATTAAGAAAGAAAAAAGTTAAACCTGATACCAAAAACATCAGATAACTACTGCGGGAAAAAGTAGTAAAAAGTGCAATATAAAGTAATGCAAAAATAAATATAGATATTTTTTTATTCTTTTCCTTGAATGATAAAATCATGGTTAAGACTAAAAATGCTCCGGCAAAGTTTGGATCCAGAAAAGTGGAAACAGTCCGGAAATAGTGAGGATCCCAGCCGGCCAGTTTTAGAAAATACAAATCAGGAAAGAATGCAAACTGCAATAGCCCCAAAACAGCAAAAGACATGCCCGATAGAAGAAATGCTTTCCTTGTATCTAAAAAACTTCCCGAATATACTACCCAGCCAAATAGCACATAAAGAAACAATCTGGCAATGTAAGAAAAACTTACCAAGTATTCAGGGAGTGTCAAGCGCAGTGGGGTGAGCAGAAGAGAGAATAAAGCGATCAGAATAAAGCATAAAGCTGGCTTTAAAAAGGGCGGATTTTTCAATTTCAATTTTAGTTTAATAAGTCCATAGACTGACAAAACTGCAACTGTTAGATCAAGAAGGGTGACTCCCCCCCCCAGAAAGGGAAGTCTGATTAATTGACCGGAGGTCAGAGCAAATGCTAAAATCGGAACCAAAAGGGTCATAAGTGAAATTATATCCTAATATCAATAAAATTTTCATCATCTGGTTAGTATCAGTTTTACTGGTTTCATATTTTGGTTTTTCTACCCTACCCCATTCAGGAAAATTCAGTAACAATTTTTTCTCCAATTTGGCAAATTGGGACGGAGGGCATTTTTTAGGAATTGCAGAAAAGGGTTATAGTGAGAAGTTTCAATATGCTTTTTTTCCGTTTTATCCGTTACTAATAAATGTATTAAATAAAATAATTAATAATTATTTAATATCTGCCATTTTCATAAGTGTGGGCTCGACATTTTTAGGGCTGCATTATTTTTGCAAATTAGTACAGTCTGATTTCAAAAAACAAATTGCTGAAAAAGCTGTGATCGTATTACTGTTTTTTCCCACCTCCTTCTTTTTTCTCACAGCCTACTCTGAGGGGCTTTTCTTCCTGCTGACAGTACTGACCTTTTACTTCTTAAGGAAAAATAAATTATTTTGGGCTGTAGTTTTTGCAAGTTTGGCATCAGCAACCAGGTTAGTTGGTTTGGCGGTTGCGGCTGCGGTTATCATAGACGTTTTGGGAAAAGATGGTATAAACAGAAAAAATTGGTATGTTTTCTTTGCTATTTTGGGTTTTGTTATTTACAGTATATTTTTGTACAGACAAACAGGCGATCCGTTTTATTTTATTACGGCCGAAAATCACTGGCAGCGGATCTTGGTGGCTCCGGGTGTGGGCTTTTGGGAAGCATTAAAAAATATGCCCACCGGCATATTGGATTTGGGCTTTGCGATTTTCGGTCTGGGGTTTGCCATCAGGGCTTTTAGATTTTTGCCTTCCGTATATGCCATATATGGTTTGCTTTCAGTTGTGATTCCGCTTTTTACTCCAACATTAACTTCCAGCCCCAGGTTTCTACTGCCGGTATTTCCGATTTTTATTTTAATGGCTTTTGTTAAGAATCAATATTTTGTTTTGTTTTTTCAGGTTATTTCTTTGATGTTGCTGGGTATCTTTAGCGTGATGTTTGTAACGGGTTATTGGGTTAGTTAAGTTTATGGAGCATAATTTACCCTTCTTTGTATTTCGGTAGAATTTAGTGCTATATCGACTGCTTTAATAATAATATCATTATCACCGTCATTTACGGGTTGATCTGTACTAAAATTACCTTCTTTGCCGACAATTATTTGGGCGCTGTTAATATAAACTTTTGCGCCTGGTTCGATGGTGCCGGAAATCTTCACCTTTTTGTCACCGCCTTGGATCTTTTTATTATCCTCAGGTTCGTTGATAGAAAGAATGGGTTTTTCATTATCATAAATTAATTTGATAGTTTTGGAAGGCAGGCTTTGCTTGTTTTCATTATCCAGCGTTGTTCCATAAATATTATTTGTTCCCAGACTTAAGGAAATATCTTCAAAAGTAAAACTGCCGTCAGATAAGACGTCAATCGTCTGCTTGTCCTCATCATCCAAATACAACTTAACTTTAGTATCGGGAGTAGAAAAGCCCGCGATATTAATCCGGGCGGAATAAGTAGCTTCATAAGGGATATTTAAGACAGGGGGAGCCAGATTGGCATTTTCTGAAGACCTGATAACAGTTTTTTTAGGAGGACTCACAATATTTTTAATAAAACCCAATCCGCCGATAAAAGAAGGGAGCACCCAGGTAATAGTGGAGTAGATAAGAATAGCTATAATTATTAGGGTAATGATAAAGTTCCGTCGGCTTTTGCTGGCCAACCTTTTTGCTGCCCTTCTGGAGTGATATTTATATCTCATATCATGAGTATACCAAAATCTGGTAAAATAATGTGAGCTTGCAGGGTTAGTACACCGGTAGTATGCTACCTTCCCAAGGTAGAGAAGCGAGTTCAATTCTCGTACCCTGCTCCAATTCCTACTTTTGTTTAAAAACTAAACGTGGTAATGTTATACGATGTCAGATTTTAGTGATGTTTGCCCAAAATGTAGTTCTCCTTTAGGCGATCCAATAGAGACAAAAACTGGCAAGAAACTGCAAAGATGTAGTATGGGTTCCTGGAATCCGCAAACGAAGCAGAATGAAGGTTGCGGCTTCGTAAAGTGGCTATTGGTTGAACCTAAGGAATTAGATGAAAAATGTCCCAAATGCGATTCTGCATTAATTTTACAAACAACACGTTTTGGTAAAAAAATGAAAAAATGTTCAAGGGGCGGTTGGGATAAAGAAACTAAACAGGCGACAGGTTGTGACTATGTAGAATGGATTAATGGTATAATCGAAACTCTAGAAGAAAAATGTCCTGATTGTAGCGAAAGTTTAATTTTATTTACTACATCCAGTGGAAAAAAGATGAAGAAGTGCTCGACTGCTGGTTGGGATAGGGAAAAAAGAGTTGCCACGGGATGTACCTATATTCAGTGGCTCAAACCCGGCGAAGAACCAAAAAGTAGCGCCGGTGAAGAATTCCTACCTCCTGAAGAATAAGCTACTTGGATAGAATCCTTGATTCAACTTTGGTAAGATACATTTGTGATATGTGTTGTGCCGAAGTAGCTCAGTGGTAGAGCGGCGGTATCGTAAACCGTAGGTCGTGGGTTCGATTCCCACCTTCGGCTCCCATCCCCGAGTAAGCGGGGCGGCGCAGAGCGCCGCCCATTGGTTTAGCGCTTTGCAGCAAACTATTTTGTCGGTGAGCTTGAGGTTCGAGCCGAAGATTTTTTGTGCAAGTACCTTTTTTGCTTCCATGTCTTCCCCCCTTGCGGTATTAGCCGCCGTGGCGGCTTCCACTATCCAGTTTTTCATTGGCTCATGAACCCCTTCGTGGATCTCGCCTAAAAATTTAAAATGGATATAATAGAAAGGATTTGTCAGTATATGTTTAGTTACTTGGTTTATTGGCCATTTTTTACCACCGCGGGTGAAAATACCATTTTTCGCCAAAAAGTCCCGTATGTCTAATATTCGGTATTTACCAGTAGCAAACATTTCAAAAGCTTGGCGGACAAGAAGAGCACGCTTTTTATCTACAATAATAATTTTTCTCCTATCAGCGGTTAAGATGTTTAAGTATCCAAAAGGAGCAAGGCCAGGCATTTCGCCGTGTTTAACTTTTTGGCGTAAACCTCTTTTGGTATTTTCCGACAGCGAGTCCACGAAGTATTTACTTTGCCCGAAGGCAATAGTTAACATAAATTTTCCTTGAGGTGTGGGGTCAAACCAGATCTGAGTTCATCTATAAATATACAAACTGCCGAAGTAAAATTCAATATAGCAAAAATTCATTAGGATTTATACTGACAATACCCATTTTTGAGATTTTAATCGGTTCTCCGTCTGCCGGGTTTTCCAAGGCAAATTTATAGGCATGTAATTGGTTGGCATATTTTTGTATTTTTTCCTCATCCGGAGTGGTTATTTTAAAGTCTATAATTGCGTAAGTTCCATCATCAAGTTTGCTTAAAATATCAAACCTGCCGCTTAGATAACAATTTGTGCCGTCTATAGTCACTGACTTCATATAACCTTCCTGAATTTCTATAATTCCGCTTGGTAAGTCGGGGTGAATATCGGATAAATTCATTCCCATGATTGAATCCTGCAGTAGTTTATTAATCCTGCCTTCTGAAGAATAAGTGTGTGCCGGAGTAGCTCAGTGATAGTATTGTGCTGCAAGGCGTCCCCTTGCGAGGCTAAATATTATTTAGATGATTCTGCCAAACCTTGAGTGGCTATTTGGTTTCCCTGGTCAACATTTAAAATTAAAATAAAAAGGAAGAATAAAGTAAGCCAGTTCCTTTTGATCACCTAACTAGTATACAAAATTAACGGGGTAAATTTAAGACAGTACCCGGTTCGATAATGTCCGGATTTGAGATGTTGTTTGCTTTGGCTATTTTATCAAAGGCCATTATGTCTCCGTAAGCCCTGCCCGCTATTGTAGAGAGCCAGTCTCCATCAACTACAGTGTAGGTATTGCCATCAATTTTTTCTCCCCATATTGTAGTATTGCCTCCGCCGGTACCCAAGGGCTCCTGGACAGTTAATTTAGGTAGTTCAATAACCTGTCCTGTTGCAATCTGATCCGCATTCGTTAAGTTGTTTGCAATGGCAATTTCGGAAAACTTCTCCCCGTCGGTATAATATTTTTCTGCGATGACAAATAGTGTATCCCCTTCTTTGACAGTGTATTTACCGGGAAGTTGATCAGGTGAAACATCCTGTTGGGTTTCCTGGGATGTTTGTTGAGCAGGTCCCAGATCAGATTTGCTGCGGTTGAAGTAATTGAAAATTAAGACACCAATAACTAAGACAATTAAAGCGCCTAAAACCAAACTAACTTTGGATTGATTTGACTCAATTCCGCTTTCCAGTTTCTCTAAATAATTTGCAGAAGTTTTTTTAGCCATTTTTTTGTGGGCAGATCAGGAGGCAGAATTACAATCTAACTTTTAATCTAAATTGATTCTCTTGTCAAGAGGGGAAATTGGCGGGACCGACGGGACTTGAACCCGCGACCTCCTGATTGACAATCAGGCGCTCTAACCAATTGAGCTACGGCCCCAAACCTAGATATTTTAGCAGAGAAAGCCTGTGTATTCAATTATAAGTATGGGTAAAAGCGTGAAGCTGAGTTGTAGATTTTTGAATGTTTTTAGACTATAATGATAGTATATGAAAAGAAAAGTGCTGCAATATGATGCCGTTTTTGAAAAAGACCCAGATGGTGGTTATTCTGTTTGGATTCCTGATCTTCCGGGTTGTGCTTCTCAGGGAGACTCCTTAGAGAAGGCAATAGCAAATATTAAAGAATCTGCAGAGCTATATTTAGAAGATGCTGATAATGATAAGCTCAACGAGGGCACACTTCACAAGGATCGTTTTATTGTACCTGTTCAAGTTACAGCATAAATGTCAAATATACCCCAGGTAAGCGGTAAGCAAGTTGTTAAAGCCCTGGAAAAAAAAAGTTACTATAATTTTAAATAAAATGGAAATCTCCAATCAACAGTTGGCTGGGATGTTGCGAAGTGTAGCCGTGGCGTATACCCTCAACAAGACGGGTAATATTTTTCAAATCCGTGCCTATGAGAATGCAGCAGATTCTATTGAACACTCAACTACTGAGATTTTTGATTTATGGCAGGAGGGTAATCTTAATCATATTCCCGGTTTAGGGGAGTCGCTAAAGGCCCATCTTGATGAGTTTTTTAAAACAGGAAAAGTTAAACATTGGGATGATGTAAAAAAAGGTATTCCTGAGGTAGTTTTTGAACTGCTGGATATTCCGGGAATTGGTGCTAAGACCGCTCTCAGCCTGGCTAAATTGGGTGTTAAAAGCAAAGATGATCTTTCAGCCATGATTGAGAATGGTGTTTTGGTTAGTGCAGGTTTTTCAGAGAAGCTTTCCAAAAAAATCAGTGATGTGCTGAAATGGAAAAAATTAGATATTTTTGCAGGCAGGATGTCATTGCCATATGCAGACGCTCAGGCGGAGAAAGTGCTGGAATATCTTAAAAAATGTCCTGATATAGAGAATGCTAATGTTCTGGGATCTTTACGGAGAATGGTTGCGACAGTAGGGGATTTAGATTTTGCTGTTGCCTCGAGAAATCCTCAAAAAGCCGTAGATTATTTTTGCAAAATGCCCGGCACATCAAAAATAATAAACCATGGAGAAAACAAAGCCACTGTTTTATTGAATTCGGGATTACAGCTGGATCTTTTGGTTGAAAGCCCCGGTAACTATGGAACTCTGCTGCAGCATTTTACAGGTTCAAAAAACCATAATATCCATTTAAATGAATTTGCAAAGAAAAATAAGATAAATATTACCGGATGCCGTAGCGAAGAAGAGTTATATAAAAAACTTGGGATGCAGACTCCCCCACCGGAAATTAGGGAAGATTTAGGCGAAATTGAGGCTGCCCTAAAAAATAGTTTGCCTGATTTAGTTGAATTAAAAGATATAAAAGGAGATTTGCACACGCATTCTGATTTTATCAGCAAGCCATCTCATGATATGGGTGTAAATAGCATCGAAGAAATAGTTGCTCAGGCTCATAAAATGGGATATCAATACATTGGGATTACTGACCATCAGCCCAGTCAATCAGGTCACACCGCAGCGCAGGTAGCAAGTGAAATATTGAAAAAGAAAAAAATTATTGAACAAATTAATTCCTCGCAGAAAAGTGTTCGAGTACTAAATTTACTCGAAGTAGATATTTTACCTGATGGGAGCCTGGGGTTACCTGACGAAGTCTTAGAACTTCTGGATTTTGCAGTAGCTTCTATTCATTCTTCTTTTCATTTATCCAAAGAAGCTATGACAAATAGAATCCTAAAAGCTTTAAGTAGCCCTTATGTAAAAGTTTTAGGCCATCCAACCGGAAGATTGATCGGCAAACGGGATTCTTATGAAGTTGACTGGGAGAAAGTTTTTAAATTTGCCGGTGAGAACAAAAAAGTTTTGGAAATAAATTCTTTCCCCAACCGATTGGATTTGAGGGACGATCTGGTTAGACAGGCATTAAGTTTTGGGGTTAAGTTTTCTATTAATACCGATGCCCACGAGAAATCTTCTATGCAGAATATGAAATATGGAGTTTCGGTAGCCAGGCGCGGCTGGGCTACGAAAGAAGATATTGTGAATACCTGGGACTGGACAACTTTTGCCAAATGGTTTAATATCTAATAAATGATTACATATATCACAATCGGGGCAGTAGTTTTAATAGCTTTCTGGCTTTTGGCCATATATAATTCTCTTGTTACTCTCCGAAACAGAGTCCGTGAAGCCTGGTCACAAATTGAAGTTCAATTAAAAAGGCGTTCTTCTTTAATTCCCAATCTTGTTGAAGCCGTCAAAGGTTATGCCAAGCATGAAAAACAAGTTTTTGAAAATGTCACTAAAGCGAGAAGCGCTATGCTGGGCGCAAAAAGTCCGCATGAAGCTGCAGAAGCGGATAATATGCTGACAGGCGCTTTAAAATCACTTTTTGCCGTTGCAGAGGCTTATCCAAACCTTCGGGCATCTGAGAATTTTAAGGAGCTGCAGGAGGAGATTTCCGATACCGAAACAAAAGTAGCTGCCTCCCGCCAATTTTATAACACCAATGTCTTGGATCTGAATAATTCCCTGGAAACCGTTCCTTCGGCCTGGGTAGGGTCTATGTTTGGATTTAAGAAAGAAGAATTTTTCAAAGCCGCAGAGTCAGAAAAAGCAGACATAAAAGTTAACTTCTAAATGGCTACTGTGAATACAGCTTGGGATCATGTTTCCGGTAATATTTTTAAAACCTGGGTAATCATGTTTTTGTTTTCCATATTTACGGTGGCAGTTATTTATGTAATTGCCAGGGGATTTGGGTACGGAGAGATGGGGGGATTGGGTATAGTTGGCGTAGCCTTGATTATGGCAGGGGTAATGAACCTTGTTTCTTACTACTGGTCGGATAAAATTGTTTTGGGTATTTCCGGCGCCAAACAACTTGCGAAAAAGGATAACCCGGAAGTTTATAGAATTGTTGAAAATCTTTGTATAGCCGCAGGATTACCTACCCCCAGGATTTATATTATTGAAGACAGCGCCACAAATGCTTTTGCTACCGGCAGGGATCCAAAGCATGCTGCTATTTGTTTTACCAGCGGGATTTTAGATAAATTAAATAAGCAGGAGTTAGAAGGGGTCACAGCCCATGAGCTTTCCCATGTGGGTAACAGGGATACTCTGGTGATGGCGGTTGTGTCGGTTTTGGTGGGAACAATTGCGCTGCTGTCAGATTTTTTCCTCCGGTCAATGTTTTTTGGAGGACGAGATAGAGAAAGTAAAAACAATACAATTTTCATAGTTTTAGCTATAGTGGCAGCGATTCTGGCGCCAATAGTGGCAGTGCTTATCCAGTTGGCTGTATCCCGGCGGAGGGAATTTTTGGCAGATGCTTCAGGCGTACTTTTGACCAGATACCCTCAAGGTTTGGCATCGGCTCTGCAAAAAATATCATCGGATAAGGAGCCTTTGGAAGCAGCCAACAGGGGAACTGCTCACCTGTATATTATTAATCCTTTAAAAGGCCAGGAAGCAAAAGCATGGTTAGCAGGACTTTTTAATACTCATCCGCCAATTGAAGCCCGTATCAAAGCCCTCCGCGAAATGGAAGGCAAGATTTAAGATAATTAACCTAATTAACCTAATTTCTAATTAACCTAAATAATGATTAATGATGTAAATTTGCCCAAATATGATTTAGAAGAAAGAACTGCTAAGTTTGGTGAGGATGTAATTAAATTTTGCAAAAAGATTCCCAGAGGGGTAATTACTGATCCTTTAATTAATCAATTGATTAAGTGCGGGACCAGTGTTGGGGCAAATTATTGTGAAGCAGACGATGCGGAAAGTAAACAGGATTTTAGACATAAAATAGGTATATGTAAAAAAGAGTCCAGAGAGTCAAAACATTTCATTAGAATGATAGTTGTGGCTGTTTCAGAATTGAAGGAAGAAGCTAAGCCTTTATGGCAGGAAGCAAAAGAGTTAAACTTAATCTTTAATTCAATATACAAAAAGGTTTCTTAGATATTTAGACATTGGTTTATTGGGATTTGATTAGGTTAATTAGAATAATTAGTAATTAGAAATTTTATATATGTTAATTGATGAAGTAGAAATTATATTGCGGGCAGGGCATGGCGGGCCGGGCAGGGTTTCTTTTAATCCTGGGCAGCATAGCGGGCCTAACGGCGGAAATGGCGGCAAAGGCGGAGATATTTACCTTAGCGTTACTTCCGATCTTAGGGCCTTGAACCAATTTTCAAAATCAAAGACCAAGGAAGCTGAAAACGGTGAAATGGGTGGCAAATTTCAGCAATCAGGTAAAGACGGAAAAGATTTAGAGATCGTAATGCCTCTTGGAACGGAGATGAATGATCTACAAACAGGTGAAGAATTTATACTAAATGATTTAAACTCAAGATTCTTAATCTGCAAAGGAGGTTTAGGAGGCAGGGGAAATTTTGCATTTAAATCATCTAGAAACACAACTCCCAAATATGCTCAAAAAGGATTACCCGGACGGGAAAGGCAATTAAAAGTAGAACTAAAATATATTGCGGATTTTGGGCTCATTGGTTTACCTAACGCCGGTAAAAGCAGTTTATTAAATGAATTAACAGCGGCAAATGCCAAGATTGCTGACTATCCTTTTACCACTCTTGAACCGAATTTAGGTATGTATAACGGTAAAGTTATTGCAGATATTCCGGGTTTAATTGAGGGAGCTTCGGAAGGAAAAGGCCTGGGAGTAAAGTTTTTAAAGCATATTGAAAAGGTTAAATTACTTTTACACTGTGTACCTGCTGATTCAGAAGATGTCCTAAAGGATTATCAGGTAGTAAGAAATGAGTTGGAAAAATATAATGCCGATCTTACAAAAAAGCCTGAAATAATAATTTTAACTAAGAATGATTTAATAGAAGAAAAGGATTTGCAGAAAAAGATTATTAAATTAAAGAAATTTAAAAAAGAAATTATTCCTGTCTCAATTCATGATTGGGATAGTTTGCAAAACCTCGAAAAGCTTCTTGTTAATAAATAGAGGATTGATGTTAAACATGTAGCAATGCTGGCTAATTTGCCCAAATTGATGCCCCAATTGGTTCTTGAATAAGGCCACTACTTATGATATTATTAAATCCTAAAATCTCCTGTGACACCGTAAGGTCTTCACAGGATTTTTTTATCTCCAAAGCCTTTACTGAATGATATAATGAATTCTATGACAAGAAAACGTTGTGTAGTACTCATTGATGGAAGCAATTTTTACTTCAAATTAAAGGATTTAAGGCTGCATAATTTATTGGATTTCAATTTTGCTGCTTTCTCGAAAAAATTGGCTAAAGATTATGAAGTAGTGAAGTGTACTTACTATGTAGGCAAGGTAAGAACAGACGGAACTGAAAAGATGCAGAAATTGTTTAATAATCAACGAAGATTATTGGCTCACCTGAGAAAGAACAAAGTTATATATTCTCTTGGTTACCTTCTAAAATCAGATGGAAAATTTCACGAAAAGGGCGTTGATGTAAATATAGCGGTTGATATATTAGTTGCTACATATGAAAATCTAGCGGATAGAATTATAATTGTTTCTTCGGATACTGATTTATTGCCGGCGATAAAGAAAGCTAAAGAGAAAGATAAAGTAGTTGAATATGTTGGATTTTCTCATAAAGTTAGTGTAGCTTTAGTAGCAAATTGTTCAGAATCTACTTTACTTAAAAAAGAAGATCTAGAATCTTTTATTATCAAGTCATAAATATGAAATTAACTGCAGATCAGGTAAAAAAAGTAGCGAAGTTGGCGAATCTGCCATTAACCATCGAAGAGGAGGAAAAGTACTCAGAGCAGCTTTCTGCTATTTTAGAGTATGTTGACCAGTTAAATCAGGTTGATACTTCCGGAGTAGAACCCACATTTAATGTAACTGGATTGAATAATGTCATTAGGGAAGATGAAACAGCAGCTGGTTTGTCCCGGGAAGAAGCTTTATCGGATGCTTCGAAGACAAAAGATTCTATGTTTGAAACAAAAGGAGTTTTCGATGAGTGATATCACTAAATTAACTTTAATAGAGACAATTGAGGCTCTAGAGAAGAAAGAATTTTCTGAGGAAGAGCTAAATAAGGCTTATTTTGAGAGAATAACAAAATTAAACCCGAAATTAAATGCTTACTTAGAAATAGAAAAAAATTCCTGCGGGATTCCTGCGGCAATTAAAGACGTCATTTCAACCAAAGGAATTAAAACAACAGCTGGTTCTAAGATATTGAGTAATTATATACCCCAATATAATGCAACAGTTATTGATAAGCTGTCAGAGCAAAATATTAGTATAATCGGTAAAACAAATTGCGATGAATTTGCCATGGGGGGATCAGGAGAAAACTCTGCTTATGGCCCAACTAAAAATCCATGGGACTTAAATAAAATTACAGGCGGATCATCCAGTGGTTCTGCAGCTGCAGTTGCAGCAGATTTGTGTGTATTTTCGCTGGGATCAGATACAGGCGGATCAATCAGGCAGCCGGCATCACTTTGTGGAGTAGTGGGATTAAAACCTACATACGGCAGAGTTTCAAGATACGGTCTTTTTCATATGGCTTCCTCCTTTGATTCTATTGGTCCGATTACAAAATCAGTGGAAGATGCAGCTTTAGTTTTGGATTGGATTTCAGGGGCAGATGGACATGATTCAAATTGTTTCCTTAAGGCGTCCCCTCGCCGTGCTGCAAGGGGACGCCTTGCAAAGATTGGAGTGCCGAAGGAGTATTTTGCAGAAGGACTAGATCCAAAGGTAAAAATAGTTATAGAGCAAGCAATTAAAAAACTGGAAGAACTGGGAGCGGAAATAATTGAGATAAGTCTGCCGCACAGCCAATATGCCCTGGCCGCCTACTATATTATTGTGCCCTCAGAGGTCTCATCCAATATGGGACGTTTCGATGGTATCAGGTTCGGGTCTGAAAGAGGGGATTTTGGTCCGGAAGTCCAAAGGAGGATAATGCTCGGCACTTATGCTCTGTCAGCAGGGTATTATGATGAATATTATGTTAAAGCTGCCAAAGTCAGGACTTTAATTAAACAGGATTTTGAAAAAGCATTTACGGAGTGTGATGTAATAGTTGGTCCTGTCTCCCCCACCACAGCCTGGAATTTAGGAGAAAAAATAGATGATCCGCTAAAAATGTATCTGTCTGATATTTGTACTATTTCTGCCAATTTAGCAGGAATTCCGGGATTGTCTGTGCCTTGTGGATTCTCTGATGGCTTGCCTGTTGGACTTCAGATTTTAGGAAAACAATGGGACGAAGAGACGATTTTAGATGTAGGTGAGGCTTATGAGCAGGCAACAGATTGGAAAAAGGAGAAGCCTAAGATATGAATTACGAACCAGTTATCGGACTAGAAGTTCATGTAGAATTAAATACTAAATCTAAAATGTTTTGCAGGTGCAGTGCTGACTACTTTGGCAAAGAGCCCAATACTCATACCTGTCCTGTTTGTTTGGGGCTTCCCGGGGCGCTTCCGTATATCAATAAAGCTGCTATTGAAGCCTGTATGAAAATTGGGCTGGCTTTAAACTGTTCAATTAATGAAGTTAGCAGGTTTGAAAGAAAAAATTATTTTTATCCGGATTTAGCAAAAGGTTATCAGATATCTCAGTACCGGTGGCCACTATGTATAAATGGATATTTAATATTAGATAATGGACAGAAAATTAGAATTAATAGGGTGCATCAGGAAGAGGATACAGGGAAACTGACGCACAGAGACTCTGAAACACTGATAGATTTTAACCGTTCAGGAGTGCCTCTTGTAGAAATAGTCACTGAACCGGATTTTCGGGATGTGCAGTCAGTCAGGGATTATGCCAAAAAACTCCAGCAATTATTTAGATATTTAGGTGTGTCTAATGCCGATATGGAGCGTGGTGATATGCGGCTTGAGGCAAATGTTTCTGTCAGGCTTGTGGGGCAGGAAGAATTACCAAATTACAGGGTGGAACTTAAAAATATTAACTCTTTTAGGTTTATGGCGGTGGCAATAGAGTATGAGATTAAACGCCAAATTGGCGCAATTAAAGCAGGAGAAAAACTTTCTCAGGAAACGAGGGGATGGAATGCAGACAAAAAGTGTACATATCTACAAAGAAGTAAAGAAGAAGCAAATGATTACCGCTATTTCCCCGAACCGGACCTACCGGAGATGAAAGTGGACAGGTTACAGGCTACAGTGGACAGTATAAAAGCAAAAATGCCGGAGTTGCCGTGGGAGAAAAAAGAAAGATTTCAAAAAGAATTTAAATTATCAATTTCTCAGACAGCTATTTTAACAGAATCAAAAGAATTGGCTGATTTTTTTGAAGACACTGTAAAACATGGTCAGGGACACGATGTAAATGGAGTTCAGGTAGCTAATCATATTATCAACAAAAAAATAAATATTAAAGAAGTTTTGCCAACTCAGGTTATTGAAGAGCTAAGAGGTAAAAAAGTGGGGATAATAGAAGATGAAAGAGAGCTGGAAAAATTAGCCAAACAAGCTATGGAAGAAAACCAAAAATCGGTAGAGGATTACAAAAGCGGTAAAGTGGTTGCCTTGCAGGCAATCATTGGAGGGGTGATGAAATTATCTTCCGGTAAAGCAGACACTTCGAAACTTAAATCAATTTTGGAAAGACTTCTAACTTATGCCTAGGTTTGTTCATCTTCACAATCATACCCAATATTCTCTTCTTGATGGATTATCCAAAATTCCCGAATTAGTTAAAAGAACCAAAGAACTGGGTATGAATGCTACGGCTATCACCGATCACGGAGTAATGTACGGGGCAATTGAATTTTATAAAGCTTGCCTTGAGGCAGGAATCAAACCAATTGTTGGTGTAGAGATGTATGTTGCCAAAAGATCCCACAAAGATAAAGAAGGGAAGCTGGATAGCGAGCCTTATCATCTGACAGTTTTAGCTAAGAATTATCAGGGCTATCTAAATTTAATAAAGCTGACTACAATTGCTCATACCCAAGGTTATTATTACCGGCCCAGAGTTGATAAAGCCCTACTTAAGGAATATCACGAAGGCTTAATTGCCCTGTCAGGATGTCCGTCCGGAGAATTTATCCGCAACCTGATGAAAGATGAAACAAGGGGCGCCTCCGGCACTAAAGCAGAAGAAATCTTAAAAACCTATCTTGAAATATTTGGTGAGGGGAATTTTTATCTGGAAACACAAAGGCATCCTTATGCAGCGTCCTACGCAGTAGCTGAGGATGAAGTAATCAAAAAAGATCTGGAAGAGTTGCTGGAAATTCAAAACCAAACTACAAAATCTGTGAAGGAGCTGTCTATAAAAATTGGTATCCCAATTGTGGCAACCAATGATTATCACTATGTTAAGAAAGAAGATGCAGAGGCTCAGGATGCCCTGCTTTGTGTGCAGACAGGCAAATTGTTATCGGAAACTAAGAGGCTCCGAATGATTGATACCCCTGATTATTATCTTAAATCTCCGGAGGAAATGGCAGAGATTTTTAGTGATTTGCCGGAGGCACTGGAAAATACCCAAAAAATTGCGGATTTGGTAGATTTGGAAATCCCACTGGGTGTAGCAAGTTTTCCGGTATTTGAAACCCCGGGCAATAAAACCTCCATGGAATTTTTACGGGAGCAAACATATAAAAAAGCAGAAGAGAAATTTAGGGTGACGGCTAAAATCAAGGACAGGTTGGAATATGAACTTTCCGTAATTGAACAAAAAAAGTATGCAGATTATTTTTTGGTGGTCTCCGATTTTATGGAATGGGCTCACGCCAGGGGGATTATTACCAATACCAGAGGTTCTGCTGCAGCCTCGATGGTGCTATTTTGTCTTGATGTTACTAATTTAAACCCATTGGATTATCTTCTGCCGTTTGAACGGTTCCTGACTGTATACAGACCTACTTTACCCGATATTGATGTTGATATTGCAGATGACAGAAGAGATGAAGTGATTGATTATGTGATGAAAAAATACGGTGAAAACAGGGTGGCTCACATAATTACTTTTGGAACAATGATGGGCAGGGCGGCAATCCGGGATGTCGGCAGAGTGATGGGTTTGGCTTATAGTGAAGTAGACAGGATCGCAAAATTAGTCCCCCCGCCTTATCAGGGCTTTCACAAACCTTTAATTGATGTTATCAAAGAAGTTCCTGAACTGGGTGCACTTTATAAAAACAATCCGCAGATCAAAAAACTGCTGGATTTGGCCGGGAGAATTGAGGGAACCGTCCGTCACGCCTCGGTTCATGCTGCCGGGATTGTGATTGCGCCGGATGAGATTACCAATTTCACCCCCTTACAAAAAGAAGCCTCCGGTGAAAGGTTGGTTTCACAATACGACATGTTTGCGGTGGAAGATGCGGGCCTCGTTAAAATGGACCTTTTGGGGATTAGGAATTTATCTATTTTGGGAAAAGCTGTTGAGATTGTCCGGGAAAATACCGGTACCCTGGTTGATTTAGATAAGATTCCGCTGGATAACAAAAAAGCTTTTGAACTGCTGGCTAAAGGGGAAACCATGGGAGTTTTTCAGCTTGAAGGATCGGGTATGACCAGATATGTAATGGAGCTAAAACCTACCACTATTTTTGATATTCAGGCCATGGTGGCCCTCTACCGCCCCGGCCCTTTAAGCGTAATCCCTGAATATATTGCCAGAAAACATAATCCTAAAAAAATTAAATATATTGACGAGCGGATGAAGGATTATACGGAAGCCTCTTTGGGCCTTTTAGTTTATCAGGACGATGTTTTACTGACTGCCATCAATTTGGCCGGATATTCCTGGGAAGAGGCTGATAAATTTAGAAAAGCCATGGGTAAAAAGATACCCTCAGAAATGGCTAAACAAAAAGGCAAATTTATCGAAGGTTGTATTGCCAAAGGGATGAGACGGGCCAAAGCGGAGGAAATTTTTGCTTTAATTGCCCCTTTTGCAGCTTACGGATTTAATAAAGCTCATGCTGCCTCCTATGCCATGATTGCCTACCAAACGGCTTATATGAAAGCTAGTTTCACAGTGGAATTTATGGCTGCTGTGATGACTGCTGAATCGGGAGACATTGATAAAATTGCAGCCGCAATAGAGGAGTGCAAAAGGCTTAACATTGTTGTTTTGCCGCCCGATATTAATAAATCAGGGGTTGGTTTTACTCTTGAAAAACTGAAGGAATTAAGTAAAGAAGAACTGGAAAGACAGTTAACAGGTGTTGAGCGGAAAGCAGGCCAGGGCATTAGGTTTGGGCTTTCAGCTATCAAAAATGTCGGATTATTAGCCATTGAATCGATACTGGAGGCCAGAAAGGACAAAGAGTTTGAATCGCTAAGCGACCTATGTTCACGGGTTGATACCAGGTTGGTTAACCGGAAAACTTTGGAGAGCTTGATTAAAGCAGGCGCTTTGGATCATCTGGGCAGCAGGGCAGCCCAGCTTTTGATTTTAGATCAATGTTTAGAGGAATCTCACAAGCAAAACAAAAACAAATTATCAGGACAGGTATCTTTGTTTGATAGCGAAGAAGAATTAAATCAGTTTGCAATTAAGTTGCCGGCTGTCGAAGAATTGCCTTTGGATCAGCTTTTGGTTTATGAAAAAGAACTGCTTGGTTTTTATCTGCATGAGCCGCCTTTTCTGGCCCTTCTGCAAAAGTTAAAAAGATTTGTTTCTAATAAATTATCTGATCTGGGGGATGAGCATGTCGGACAAACACTAAAATTGGGTGGGGTAGTGGTGGCAGTTAAAAAAGTATTAACGAAAAAAACAGCAGCTGAAATGGCTTTTGTAAAAATTTCAGACGGCATTTCATCTATTGAAGTGGTTGTTTTTCCTAAAATCTTTGATGACTGCAAGGAATTTTTAGATAAAGACAGGGTAGTGTTAATTTCCGGCAGGGTAGATAAAAGGGAAGAGGAATTGTCTTTGATTGTGGAAAAAATTAGTTTGTTTGATCCTGAAAATATGGTGGAGGATATTGTTTCCGGCAGGGGAACTTTGGAAATATATATTCCGAAAGGCACTGATATATCAGTTTTGCAAAATATTAACAAAACCTTGCGGGGATTTCCCGGTAATACTTCTGTCGCTTTATTTTTGGGAAATGGAGATGCAGCCAAAAGGATGGATTTACCTTTTTCCATAGATACCGGATTTGATCTGCAGGATGCTATTGAACAAATCCTGGGTCCGGGATCTTTCAAGATTGTTTGAGCTGCAAGGGGACGCCTTGCAAGGCTAAATATCTTCTAATGTGAGTTCGCTTATTAATTCTATATCATCCTTTTCTTCAACAAATGCTCTGTATGAAAGTTTAGGGTTGCTTTTAGAGAAATATAACAATACTTCTTCAGTTTTGACCCATTTTGTTTTTCTATTGCCAATATAATCTAAATAAGATGATGGTTGATCAGTCATTCCGTGCTGTAAGGCGTCCCCTTGCAAAGCTAAAGCCTGTTTATGTATGTATCTTGTAAGATGAAGAAACTGCTCCTCATTTGCAACTAATACAGCTTTGTAAACATCCTGATACAAAGGCCCTACTCTTTTATATTTTCTGTTAAAGTACATACTATATCTCGTAGCTAGTGAATTCATAAATTTATCCATTGAAATACTGCTGTTTTGGTAAATGAAAAAGTGAAAGTGGTTGGGCATTAAGCAATATGCCAGTAGATTTATCTCGTCTGCAAAATTATTCAACCGCAAAAGCTTAATAATCTTATCCCTATCTGTATAAGAGGTGTCAGGATTTGATAATTTCTCTTTTAGTTTTTCTTCGTCTTTTGGTAGAAGATAATTTTTAAGATAAGATAGGAAAACAAGATAATCCTGTATTTCCTGGAAAATTATCCGTTTTTCCACTCCACGGTTATAAATATGATAATAACCCTTATCTGTATATTGTTTTACGGAATTTTTACCGGGCATGTCTAATATAATTAGACCACTTATAATGTTGTGCTGCAAGGGGACGCCTTACAGGATGAAACGGATTGTTGGTTGATCAAGGCTGTAGTTTGTGGTAAAATTTCACAATGATTTCAGTCAGAGTGGGAGAGCAGGAAATTCATATTGGCGATACTATCCGCGTCCATAACAAAGTGGTGGAAGGCGCAAAAACCCGTATTCAAATATTTGAGGGGATTTTAATCAGGCTGCGGGGTAGGGATGTCAATAAAACCTTTACCGTGCGGAAAATTGGTGCAGCCGGGATTGGGGTTGAGCGGACCTGGCCTCTTGACAGCAACAGTATTGTAAAAATTGATGTTAAGAAAAAAACCACCGGTGTCCGCAGATCAAAGCTTTATTACTTAAGAGACCTAACCGGCAAGAGCGCAACCCGCGTTTAATTAATTTTACTTTTTCCCGCCACCACGAAGGGGATTTCTTCCCAGTCTTTAACTTTTCTGATCTTTTTATTAATATTCCAAACGGTTTCCAAAAGTCCGGGTTCTACTTTGAGTTCTTTAGCTCTGCCGATTAAAGCAATAATATCTTTGGGGAAGCATTTTCCGCCAAAACCTTTGGCAGTTGTAATATCCAGGTGTGAATCAAAAATCCGATGGTCCCCCACCACTATGCTTTTTACTTCCTCGTATTTAATTCCTAAAGCCTGACATAAATCATACATCTGATTGGCGAAAATAACTTTGGTTGCCAAAAACGCATTGGCCATATATTTAACCATCTCCGCAGTTGTAGTGTCTGTCTGGAAAATTTTTGTCCGGGGAAACCTTTGTTTATATAAAGCAACTACTCTTCTGGAAATTAGGTCATTATTTGCGCCAACTACATTCCGGTCAGCTTTGATAAAATCTTCCAGATAATTAGCCTCTGTTAAAAATTCCGGATTCATGGCAAAGTGGCTTTTAGGGTACTTTTTCTCCAACGAAGCTGTTGTGCCGGGAGCAACTGTTGATTTGATGACAATGATTTTGTCAGTATTGTCTGTATATTGTGTTATTTCTGCAATGCTTTCTTCAATAATCGAAAGGTCAATGCCCGATTCATCGTCTTTCATGGGAGTAGGCAAACAAATGAAGATAAATTCGCTTGAAATAACGACGTCTTTTAGCGGTTCGGTTTCCTTATATTTATCATAGAATCTGATTTCATAATCATCTTTTATCTCCGGTTGGGAAAAGCCATACGAGAGAGCCTGTCCCACAATGCCGTAGCCAATAATTCCTAATTGTTGTTTCATAATCTAGAAAAGTATAACATAGTCCAAAAGACTATGAAAACTATCAAGAAAGTAGCACTGGCAGTATTTAAGGATAAAAAAATGCTGCAGGTCAGAAGCAAAAATCAACCTTTAGTCTTTTTCACTCTGGGAGGTAAGCTGAAAGAAGGGGAGTCCGAAATAGAGGCTCTAAAAAGAGAAGTTATGGAAGAAGTTGGTTGTGAAATAGAAGAATCTTCTTTGAAATACCTGACAGAATTTGAGGATGTGGCGCATGGCGGAGGTAGGGTGGCAATCAGGGTTTTTGAGGGAAAATTAATTGGTATACCAAAGCCTTCTTCAGAAATAGCAGAGATTGGTTGGTTTGACTCAAATTCTGATAAAAAAAACATTTCCGTGATTGCCAAAAGAACCATTTTCCCCTGGCTCAAAAAACACGGGTATATTACCTGATATAAACTTCCTTAAAGTATTTTTTGAATATATCAAAGGCTTCCTGAATTTCTTCTTTCGTGGGAACAGGGGTATTTTCCAGCGGATTTTTCATACCCAGTTCTTTCCATTTATAAAAACCGTATTTATGAAAAGGCAGAATCTCTACTCTTTTAATATTTTTAAAATCCTTAAAATGTTTCCCCCATTTTTCCAGAGAATCTTTTTGATCGGTATAACCCGGGACTAATACATATCTTAGCCACATTGACTTATTAATACTTTCCAAATACCCGGCAAACTCTAAAACCACATTATTTGCAGCACCGGTTACTTTTTGATGCCAAACCGGATCAATATGTTTTACGTCCAAAAGCACTAAATCTGTGACTTCCAAAAGTTTTTTCGAATCCTCGTCTAAAATAGAGCCATTGGTATCCAGGGTTGTATTAAATCTCTTCTTTTTTGCTTTGGTAAATAAATCAATGAGAGCATACCTTTGCAGAAGTGACTCTCCTCCTGAAACAGTTAAACCGCCTGTTTCTTTAAAATATGGCTCCTGTTTTTCAAGAAGTGCAAGAATTTCCTCAGAGGTCATTTCTTTGCCACCCTCAAGCGGTTGGGTATCCGGATTATGGCAATAAACGCATCTAAAATTGCAGCCCTGCAAAAATACTACTAATCTGATTCCCGGCCCTTCATGAGTGCCAAATGTTTCAATTGAATGAACGCTTATCATAGCTTAAGCAACCGGTGTAATTTTAACATATACAGCTTGATTAGGTACGTAAAATAACTTAAACTAAAGTTGTGGCTCATGATCTCACTACCCTATTCTGTCCCAAATCAATCGCCATCATCGGTGCTTCCAGAAGCCCGGAAAAAGTAGGTGCTACCGTCTTAAAAAATATTATCGCCTCCGGTTTTAAAGGCGACATTTATCCTGTCAATCCCAATGCTTCAAACATTGGCAATCTGTGGTGCTATAAAGACACCGCCAGCCTGCCTGTAATTCCTGATTTGGCAGTAATCGCAATCCCTGTACCTGACGCTTTGGATGTGCTCACCCAGGTGGGGGAAAAAGGCATCAAAAATGCGGTGGTTTTCTCTGCCGGTTTTAAAGAAGCCGGAGAGGAGGGAAAAAAGTTAGAAGATAGATTAATTGAAATTGCCCAAAAATACAGCATTAATGTTTTAGGTCCCAATTGCTTAGGTTTTGTGAATAATTTGTGTCCGGTTAATGTCACCTTTGGAGAAGTTGTCAGCGCCTCCGGTAATTTACGTTTTATTTCCCAGTCCGGAGCCATCGCCTCCAGCCTTTTTGACTGGTGTAAATCAAATAATGTCGGATTTTCGCAGTTTGTGACGCTCGGTAACAAAGCGGTCATTAACGAAAATGATGTTTTAGAATATTTTAGAAATACTCCCTCCATGGCAGTGGGGCTGTATCTGGAATCAATATCGAAAGGATCTGAATTTCTAAAATTGACTGCGGAGATTTCAAAAACAAACCCTGTTTTTCTTTTGAAACCGGGTAAAACCCGGGCCGGCGCCAAAGCTATGCTGTCGCATACCGGATCAATCGCCGGAGAAGATGCGGTTTTGGAAGCAGTTTTATCCCAGGCCGGTGTTATCCGCTGTCTTACTTTGGAGGATTTCTTTGATTTGTCGCGCAGTTTTGCCTGGGCAGAAAATATCAAAGGGCCAAGAGTTGCCATTATTTCAAATGCCGGCGGGCCGGCGGTTATTTCTGCAGATGCTGTTATCAATGAAGGATTGGAACTTGCGGAATTTGACACGGAAACCCTCTTGAAACTGCAGCAAATCCTGCCCCGTTCAGCGGGAATTTTAAATCCGGTTGATGTTTTAGGTGATGCGTTAGCTGACAGGTATGCAAAAGCGGCGGATGTCATTTTGGCAAATACGGAGGTTGATGCGTTAATTGTCATCCTGACTCCTCAAGTTATGACCCAGATTGAAAAAACAGCAGAAAATTTGGGGAACTTATCAAAGAAATACCGGAAATTAATTTTTTGTTCATTTATTGGCGGAAGTTTGGTGGCGGAGGGAGAACAAAAACTTAACGAACTGAAAATCCCGCATTTCAGATTTCCGGAACGGGCTATTTGGGCTGTGGGTAAAATGTGGTGGTACAAAAATCATCAAAATCTAAAGCAAAGTATTACCCAAAATCAAATACAGCAAGTGCCAAATCTGGATCAAATAAAGCAAATCATGCATCAGGCTACCCCGAATGAAATTATTGCTCTGGCAGGAATTGCCGTTCCCGATTCGGCCATTGTCCCTGGTTTGCAGGAAGCCAAAGGTTTTGCCTCAAAATGCGGATTTCCTGTAGTTTTAAAGCTTTTTTCGCCGACACTGCTTCATAAAAAGGCCATTGGAGGGGTTATTACCGATATAGAAAACAATCCTCAGCTTGAATCTGCCTGGAAGGAACTTGAGTCCCACCATCTTGATATCCAGATTCAAAAGCAAGTTCCTCCTGGAGTAGAAGTAATTATCGGCGTTAAAAAAGACCCGAATTTTGGACCGGTCCTGCTTTTCGGAGCAGGGGGGTCGTATGCCGAACTGATTTGTGACCGCAATTTATGTCTTCTGCCTATAGATCTGCCCCGGGCAAAACAACTGGTGGCAAAATCAAAAATATATTCCTTCCTGGCCGAAAGTAGCTTAGATAAGCTTTATGAAACAATTGTCCGTCTTGCCAATTTGGCCTTAAATATTCCGGAAATTTCCAATATTGAAATTAATCCGGCCATTGTCATGTCGGATGGCGTTTTGGCAGTTGACTGCAAAGTCTTGTTCTAATAAGATAAGTGCATGCGCGGTCTTCTGGATCTTTCAGGAAAAGCAGCAATAGTTACCGGTGGATCTGTAGGGATTGGGGCGGGGATAGTCAAACGTTTTCAGGAGGCAGGCGCTAATGTTGTAATTGCCGATTTGGCCACTGGTTGTAATGTTTCCAAAGAAGAGGACGTTAAAAAACTTGTTGCAGAGACGGTTGAAAAATACGGCTCAATAGATATTTTGGTCAACAATGCCGGCATTTATCCGAATGTGCCGCTTTCCCTGATGACTTTGGAGGATTTTGAAAAAGTGATTAAAGTGAATCTGGAGGGGGTGTTTTTAACCACGAAATATGTCTCTGAACAAATGATAAAGCAGGGGCGGGGCGGAAAAATTATCAATATTTCCTCAATAGATGCCTTGCACCCTTCAATGATCGGTCTCTCGGCCTATGATGCTTCCAAGCATGGTGTGTGGGGATTTACCAAAAATACCGCGCTGGAGCTGGCCCAACACAAGATTTGGGTCAACGCCATTGCGCCGGGCGGTATTGTCACACCGGGGGTAGTGAAGGCACAAGAGGGGGCTGGAAAAATTGATCCCAAAATCATGGAAGCTTTTATGAATAAAATTCCTATGCACAGGATGGGTGAACCAGATGAAATTGGCAAAGTGGCGCTTTTCCTGGCTTCGGAGATGTCATCTTATATGACAGGTTCGCAAATTGTGGTCGACGGCGGCGCCCTTTTATCTTAAAATTTACATTGAGTCAAAAAATGACCGCGCTAATACTTCCTGTTGGTGCTCACGGGATAACTTTACGAAATTGACCGCATAGCCTGACACCCTAATCGTTAACTGGGGGTAATCTTCCGGATGCGCCATCGCTTTAAGCAGAGTTTCTTTATTTAAAACGTTAACATTTAAGTGCTGGGCTTGTTTTAGGAAATATCCGTCAATCAAATTGACCAGATTTTCAATCTGTGCTTCCTCATTGTTTCCCAAAGCCTTTGGAACTATCGAGAAAGTATTGGAAATCCCGTCTCTGGCATCTTCATAATTTAGCTTAGCAACGGAATTTAATGATGCAATTGCACCACGAACATCCCTGCCGTGCATCGGATTAGCTCCCGGGGCAAAAGGCGCACCTGATAATCTTCCGTCAGGAGTGGCGCCTGTCTTTTTGCCGTACATTACATTTGAAGTTATTGTCAGAACCGATAAAGTAGGCGTGGCATTACGGTAAATATGATGTTTTTTGAGTTCTTCATGGAAGCTTTTGACCAATTCCCGGGCAATATCATCAGCCAGGTCATTGTCATTGCCATATTTCGGAAAATCCCCCACGGCCTTGAATTCTTTTGTAATTCCGTTAACGTCTCTTATTGGAGTAACTTTGGCATATTTTATGGCTGAAAAGGAATCGGCTACAACCGACAAGCCCGCAATACCAAAAGCCATTAACCGATCAAGTTTGCTGTCAAGTAAAGCCATTTCCACCCGTTCAAAATAATATTTGTCATGCATGTAATGAATAATATTCATGGCCTTAACATAAACGGTCGCAACGTAAGCCAAGGTTTTTTTGTACTCAGCAATAACGTTGTCATAATTTAAAACGCCATCATTTTGGGCTTCTATCCCGGGAACCAATTCAACGCCGGTATTTTCATCCTTGCCTGAATTTAATGCCAAAAGCAAAATTTTGGCCAGATTGCTTCTAGCCCCAAAGTATTGCATTTGGGAACCGTTTTTGAGCTGGGAAACACAACAGCTGATGGCGTAATCGTCCCAGTCAGCGGTCTCCCGCATCAGGTCATCATTTTCATATTGGATAGCAGAAGTTTCAATTGATACTTTGGCGCAAAATTCCTTAAACTTTTTGGGTAATTTTTCAGACCACAGCACGGTGAGGTTTGGTTCAGGGGCCGGTCCCAGATTATATAAAGATTGTAAAAACCGGTAGGAAGTTTTAGTCACTTTGTGTCTTCCGTCCAAAAACATCCCGGCCAAACTTTCTGTCAGCCAGGTTGGATCACCGGCATAAATGGTATCGTATTCCTTCATCCGCAGTTGCCGGACCATCCTTAATTTGATAATAAACTGATCAACCAGTTCCTGGGCTTGCTTTTCGTCCAGTTTCCCATCGGCAATATCTTTCTTAAGATAAATATCAAAAAATCCGGAAACAGACCCCAAACTCATCGCCGCGCCGTCCTGTTCTTTCAAAGCAGAAAGATACGCAAAATATGTCCACTGGATTGCCTCTTTGGCATTTGTGGCCGGTTTTGAAATATCAAAGCCATACGAAAAGGCCATTTCTTTGATCAAATTTAAGGCTTGAATTTCTTCTTTAATCTCTTCCCTGTCCCGGATTTCCTCATCACTCATTTCTCCTCCCTTGCCCTGGAGGTCTTTTTGCTTTTCTTCAATAATCCTGTCTATCCCAAACAGCGCAGCCCGGCGGTAATCTCCGATAATCCTGCCCCGGGCATAATTATCAGGCAGTCCGGTGATCACGCCGGAAGAACGGTATTTCCTGATTTCATCTGTATAGGCGTCAAAAATCCCCTGGTTGTGGCTTTTTAAATATTTGGTAAAAAGGTCTATTACCACTGGATCCAGCTTTTTCCCGTAATCCTCGCAGGCCCGCTCCACCACTTTAATACCGCCAAAAGGTTTAATGGCCCGTTTTAGGGGCCCATCTGTTTGTAAACCAAAAATCAGTTCCAAATCTTTCTCTATATAGCCCGGCTGGTGGCTGGTAATTGTAGAAATGGTCTTGGTATCGATATCCAAAACGCCCCCGTTATCAAATTCTTTTTTAATTAAGATTTTGCAGATATCCCAAAGTTTTTGGGTCCGATCGGTTGGACTCTGCAGGAATTCCGGGCCGCCGTCATAAGAAGTAAGATTCTTAAACAAAAAATCACGGACGCTAAGGGGGTTACTCATTGTAGGGACATTATACCATTAGGGAGTAGATAACTGATAATTTATCTACTTATAGCGCGTTGCAACTCATTAAACCGTAGATCATCTTTAGAGAATGCCGTTATTTAATTCTTCTGAAAAGGGGTTTGTTAATTCAAGAAATGAGAACCTATAATGGCTCCGACAACTCCAAGCAATAATGTCCTACCTCCCGAAGATATCACATTACAGGGTTTACCTGCCAAATGGAGCATGGATTCTGTTGTTCCTCCTAGAATTGCTCCTAAGAAAAAACCGACACCAGCACCACTAGTACTGTCACCATAAAACAAGTTGGGTCCCTGAAATGCTTGATTGTGAAAGGGCATGATTGCAATTGAACCTAGCTGAGCGAGGAATCTTTTTCTCGAAGCAATTGGCGTTTCAGGTAAATCCAAATTTGGAGCTCCTAAAATTTCAGGATTATCAGGAATGATAACATCCATTTCTGGTCGGCGTCGAAACATACACCGACATTTTATGGTGCTAAGAAGATCTTGTCAAGTGCAAAGTTGACAAGGAATCTGTTTTTATGTAAACTGAAATTAATGCCTAATTCAAATCAAGATAAAGGTTTTGCCCACTTTCTGGCTGTTTTAATAGTTGGCATCGGGGGCTTTTTAGTTTTTTCTTCAATAATACCTGTTAGCAGAAATTACAATGATGGAAAATCATCTGTTGTTCAATCAACTCCTAAGCCCGTAAAAATAGAAACTAAAGTTAAGCAGGGTGAAAATGAGGCGGTTAAAGAAGTAGAAGCAGAACTGGAGAAAGAAGATGTTAAAATAGCTACAGCCCCGGGTCAGATAGCCTTGGTAAACAAAAGAGTTGGGGCTTTGTCAAATTTCCCCATCTCAGTTGACCCCACCACCAGGCAAATAACTGTCACTACTCCTTCAGGATCTAAAGTGGTGGCTGTTTTACCTCAAAAAGCAATTGATAATATGCTTTCATCTCATGTAATGGATGATGTAGCGGGTGAGAAAGTTAATAATAGTTTAGGAAGCATTCCGGATCTGGTAAAGTTGGAGACTAGAAACGGGGTTTTGGTTTATAAAGTTAAGGGTACTAAAACCCATAAATTATTAAGATTTATCCTAATTAAAACAAAAGTTGAGGCTGTTGTATCAGCTGAAAACGGTCAGGTAGTTGAAAGCACTGATTCCCTGCTTGGCAGAATCTTAAACAGACTTGCACCTTAAGAAAGACTGAAGATCCTAACCTTTCATTTATCAGGATAAATTACTTCAAGCGCAAGATGAAGCAAATGTATTCTTCAGACAAAAATTACTCAAAAATAATAGGTTAGGATAAGGGATATTTTTTGTTTTGTGACGCCAGCGGGAGTCGAACCCGCGGTTACAGGGATGAAAACCCTGTGTCCTAGGCCACTAGACGATGGCGTCAAACCCTCTGATTATACTGGAATCTGATTTTATATTCTATAGAACCCCTCAAACAGACCTGCCTGCCGGCAGGCAGGTCTGCGGGAATTCCCTGAATTACTCCTTCAGGACGGTCTAAACTCAGAGTTTGCCTATCAGTAGGATTTGGTCCTTATTTAAAATCACGCAGGATGAGCAATTTTTCTGAAGGGCACGACTTAAGAAGATAACCAAGTTTTATCTTTATACCCTGCTTTCTTGTGATCTAAGGATTTTAAGCAAGAAAAACCCCCGGGTCGAGTTGAGCCGGGGGGAATTAGCAAATCAAATGTATTTCTTTTGGAAATACAACATTATATTATCAAAAATAATGACAAAATGCAACCACTAAATCGACCCTAATGGCCAAGATGAATCACTACATAAGTTTACCTCTTCGAGCCTGAGCGGTCTCAGAGCCGAAGGCCTGAGCGGAGTCGAAGGGCTCCCTAACAGTAAGGCTAAGTCCTGAGCGAGCGTAGCGAGTCGAAGGATACTTTCACCCCTCCAGAGGCGGGCAGGCACAAGAATCTCGGTGATAGATTATACAACATCAAATCCTATTTGTACCGACAAATGGTTTAGAAAAACTGCTATAATTTGAGCGATGAGTCTAAAATTTCCAGACAGTTTTGTAAATAAAATTATTTGTGGTGATGCATTGGAGGTTATGAAGCAAATCCCTGATAGTGCAGCTGATTTGGTGATAACCTCCCCCCCGTATAATCTGAAAAATTCTACTGGTAATGGAATGAAAGATGGTCGTGGTGGGAAATGGGCAAATGCAGCACTCCAAAATGGATATTCACATCATGACGACTGTATGCCCCATGATAAATATGTTAAATGGCAAAAAGAATGTTTGAGTGAAATGATGAGAATAATTCCAGAAGATGGCGCAATTTTCTATAATCATAAATGGCGCGTTCAAGATGGCTTATTACAAGATCGCCAAGATATAGTTAGCGGATTTCCTGTCAGGCAAATTATTATTTGGAAAAGAAAAGGAGGTCTTAATTTCAATGCAGGTTATTTCTTGCCCACCTACGAGGTTATTTATCTTATAGCCAAACCAAAGTTTAAACTAGCACCAAAAGCAAATGCTTATGGGGATGTCTGGGAATTTACACAAGAGATGAAAAATGAGCACCCTGCTGCTTTTCCTGTTAAATTAATTGATCGAATTATATCGTCAACAGATGCAAAAATTATCCTCGATCCTTTCATGGGCTCCGGCACAACTGCAATATCCGTTTTAAACTTCAAACGAAATTATATTGGGATAGATATTTCCCCTGAATATTGCGAAATGGCCCAAGAAAGAATTAGAATACACCAGTCTCAAATAAGTTTTTTATAAACAGCAATGGCAGATAAACCGATTATTTATTCAAAACAAGCATTAATTGATAAACTCAAAGAAATTATTGCTATGGGCTGGGTTCCGAACGCTAGACGAGGCAACTCTGGTGGTATAGGGAACACATTAGAAGATTTACTCGGCATCAAAGAAAACAATTTACCAATTCCTAATGCTGCTGAATGGGAACTAAAAGCTCAACGGCTTAACTCATCTTCATTAACAACCCTTTTTCATATCGAACCTTCTCCGCGGGCTATTCGATTTGTACCACAAATGCTTTTGCCAAAATACGGTTGGTCCCATCAGGAAGATGGTAAAAAATATACACTCGGGGAAATGAGTTTTAGGCAAACAATTCACGGACAATCAAGAAGCGATCGAGGTTTTATGGTGGTAATTGACCGCAAAGAACGGAAAATTTTAATTTCATTCGATGCAGGGAGTGTTGATATACGTCACAAGGCATGGTTAGAAACAGTTAAGAAAAGAGTTGGGATAGGCGAACTTAGTCCTCAACCATATTGGGGTTTTGATGATTTAGAACATAAGGCAGGGACAAAACTATTAAATACTTTTTACGTTCAGGCAGAAGTAAAAACAGTAAGGAAGAAGGAGTATTACAAATATTCTAAAGTTATGATGCTTCAAAAATTCAGTTTTGATGGGTTTTTGAAAGCCCTTGAGGAAGGAAAAATTCTTGTCGATTTTGACGCTCGTACCGGCCATAATCATGGAACAAAATTTAGGATGCGACAAGATTGTTTGCCGATGCTTTACGAAAAAACTACAGTAGTCCTCTAAAAATTATCCTACAACCTCTGAGCTTCTGCAGTTACTCTTGTTACCAATTCTTAGGAGGTGATGATTTGATATGTTGCCCTTGGATGTGATTAGGAAATATTATCCTAATTTATCAGACGAGGATTTGGAAAAATCCCATTCAGTGATCCGCCTAGTGTCTTAAACAGACTTCGCAATTTCTGCGAAGCTTTTCTGTCTATGGATATTTTACCAGATTTAATTTGGTGGTTACAACCAGAATTAGCCTCAAAAACTCCTGCGATAAAAAACTAAACCACTTTTCCTTATTGTTTACCTCTTTTTAATTATAGTTACATACGGGTTTTTTCTGTATAATAAAGTACAATAACTATTTTTAATTAAGATGGCAGAAAATAAGGTAAGATTACCAAGACTTCTAAATATTAACCAAGTAGCCAAAATACTAGGAGTTGTTCCTACAACACTAAGAAGGTGGGATAATAACGGAAAATTAAAAGCTATTAGGATTGGTAATAAGCGTGGGGTCGGAGAAAGGCGATATCGGAGAGAAGATATTATTAGGCTAATTACAGGGGTATAAGATGATTTATAAACTCTACGGCCTCACGCCGGAAGAAATAACAATTATGGAGGGGAAAAATGGCAAAGAAATATAAGCACTTATTACTATTGCCCCATTCGGATAGTGGTATTGCAGTACCAATATCAGGTTTATTTACAGAATTAGCAGATAGACGCCTTGCTCTTTCAAGAATAAGTATTATTACTCCTGAATCTAAATTACCTATTGAACAAAAGCACAAGGACGCAAGTGGAAGAATTTCAGCCTGCTTAGGTTATTTATCAACGATTTCTTACCGTTTAACTAAACCTGGGGATGGCCTTTTTATGAATCTTCATCTAGATTGGGAAAGTCTGATTATCTACTCTCAGATTATGCTTGATTCATTTACAACTCTTGTACCTTTATTTTATGGTCTATCCGAAGAACCCTTCCAAAAAAACCGAAGCCCCGTCTTTAACGATTTAAGTGGATGGTTTAATAAGCATAAAATTCACGATGGTTTAACAAAAAAGTATAAATCAGTAAAGACAGAAAAGGCTTGGTATGAAGTTCTAAATACAGATCGTCATAGTTTTATTCACCATTTACAAACTCCTCATGTTGTATCGGTGAAAGCTGTAACTGAAGCAGGCTTTAAGATGCGAAAAGATAAAATATTCGCAATGAGAGATGTTAAGGAAAATTGGGTTAAGCCCGAAACAATCGAAAAAGAAACAAAGATGATTCTTAAAAATGTATTGGATTTTTTTACTTTCAGCGACTTCTTCTTTAAGGATAAACTTAAAGAAAGGAATATTTTTATCTCTGACGGTACTCAATTTAAATGTTCTCTTTGGGGTGATTTTAGTCAATTCAACAGACTAATATTTTAATTTTAGACAATGGATAAATTATCAAGATCAAAATCAGAATTAAAAAGAATAGAACAGTTAGCTTATGGATTCTACGGTCTAATGTCGGAAGAAATAGCAGATACTTTGCTAAACAAACCCAAACCTGAACCAAACTTCACTCAATATTACTACCTTTTTATGCCAAGTAGACCAAATATCGAAAGGAGTCAAAGATTGGAAAGATAATAACTAAAATGAAAAAATTAAGAGACTGGCTAGAAAATACTATTACGAGCGGTAAAATAATTGCTGTTATTTTTTGCTTCAACGCATTAATTTTATTTTTGCATTTATTTAAAGCATCTTTTGTATTGATAGACAACACAACAATACTTTTGATGGTGTTAGTTCTTTTAACACCATTTGCTTCACAGATTAAAAAAATAAAATGGGGCGATCTTGAAGTTGAGCTAGAGAAAAGTATAAAAGAGCTTAAAGAAAAAGCTGAGAAGGCCTATTCTGATCAAAAACCTTCAAAAAGAGCAGATACTTTGGCTAATGAATTACACGAACTTGCAGAAAGAGATGGTGTTTTAGCATTTGCGAAACTAAGGATCGAGATAGAAGTTAGGCTTAAAAGACTTTTTACTTTCTCGGAAGAGAAAAATCCCCATAGCATGAGAACAATGGTACAAACACTTGCTGCAACTGGAGTTATAGACAATCGTGTACGGAATATGATCTTAGAAATAACCTCAATACTTAACCGAGTTGTACACGGAGACATCCCGAGTGAAGCAAGTATAAATAACGTTTTAGATATCGGAGTTAAAATAATAAATGAATTGGATGATATTTTTTATGAAAAGGTGATTAAACCCACTACAGAAAAAGTACTTTCGAAAAAGGAATTAGAAGATTATATGGATGCTATTTATGAAGTCACTTCCGTCATCCCTCTTGTAAAGAAGCCTTATGTAAACAAGAGAATATTGAATCAGGAACAGTTAGATCTATTTCTCGAAGGTTATGATGAATATGCTGAGTTTTTAGTGGAAATTAAAAAAGTGAAATAAATGAAAAAACATAGCGGAACCTTAACTGAGATTATAGAAGGCGAACATAACAAAACATTAAATGCACTTAACAAATATGGAGGAAATTTTGCTCATAACTTGATGGTTTTCCAATTGCTCGAAAGCTTTTTTACCGAATTCAAGGCTCCACAAGATATATTTTTAAGATTCTATTATTCTGTCCGCAATTTTTATCTACTTACTTTATTTTCTATAATACGCCTTCACCACGCACAATCATCACTCAACTTAAGACAGTTAATTGAATCTGGAACAGATGCCGCTTATTCTATTGCATTCCCTGATGTGGAGAAGTTTGCAAAAACAGACGAGTTTGGGATCATGGACTCCACAATAAAACTCAAAAGTAAGAGATACAAATGGTTAAGTAAAAATTACCCAGCTACATCTAAGGCAATACTGAAGATAAAGGAACCTGTGCAGGTTTCCAGTCATTCAAACCTAGTTGACACTAACAGAGGATATAAGTTTCTGTCTTCAAAAGAAGGTGCTCAGATTCAAGTATCGTACTTCGACTTTGAAGATGACTACATGGAAAAAGCAGCTCTATGGCAGTTGGCCAACACAACTCTTGCAATTATGGGTTTATGGTATGAAGTAAGCCAAAGTTATAAAAGCATTGAAGTTATGCCAGACTTTGCAGAAAAGCATTCAAATCTGATGAAAGAGAACCAAAAAATAAAAGATGGAGTTATGCAAACAGAAAGATTCCAAAAGGCAGATACTCTTGCTCGAACAAGAGAAGCGAAAAGAACAAGGAGCTAGGGAAATGAACAGGGCATTAAGCATCTCTAACGGTTTAACATGGTGTAAGTATTATCCATATTTTGAAAAATCAAGATACTATGTCGGTTCGCTCGGGACAAGAAAACTGCCCGCGATGTTTTTGGTTGCATCTTTCCATTCCTCTTCTCTAACGCCTAATTTTTCAAAAAGCTGTTGAAGTTTTTTTACTTCCTTTTTTTCAACTAATCATTGACTTACCTTATAGAATTATTCCTGTTGTGAATAGGAGGTGATGATTGAAGATGTTACCCTTAGATACTATAAGAAAATACTATCCTGATTTATCTGATGAAGATTTGAAGAAAATACAGGTGTTTGTTTATGAATTATGTTGTGGATTAATGCAGCATTTTTACGGAGGAGATTGGGATAAGGATATTGACGAGATGGATTTGGAAAACAAATAATGTTGATATGATAAGCTAATCAAGAGTTCGAATCTCGTTGGGGTTCTAGGTTATAGGATTATTTTTGAGGAGTTTTTAACAATTTTTCGAGGCTAATAGCCTCTAAAAACACAGATATCATTGGGTGAGCCGGCTGGGGATCGAACCCAGGACCAAGAGATTAAAAGTCTCCTGCTCTACCGCTGAGCTACCGGCCCTCGGATGTATTGTACTAAATTTAAGCTGGATTTGCTATGATTTATCTATGCTTTTCGGCCTAAACTGGGTAGACCTTGTCATTATAGGAGTACTTTTGCTTTTTGTCATTGAATCGTTAGCTAGGTCATTTATCCTGGAACTTGTTGATTTTTTGAGCTTCCTTTTAGCAGGCCTACTATCTTTTAGCTACTACAATTTTCCTGCCAAATTCTTTGAAAGCCAGTTTCATATTCCGCACGGTTTAACTTTGGTTTTAGGTTTTATGACTGTTTGGTTTGTAACTGAAACCGCTTTTTATTTTCTGGTTAGGCTTATCCTGCCAAGGATCCCAAGATTTAGGATTCTGGGATCAAAAGTTTTAGCTCTAGTGCCGGCACTTCTCCGGAGTTTGGTTTTTATTGCCTTAATTTTAGTGATGGTAGCAACTTTCCCTATTCAGCCCACTATTAAAAAAAATGTTTTGGATTCCAGGATTGGTAGCCAAATATTAAAAATTGCATATGGATTGGAATCTCCGGTTAAGCAGGTTTTTGGAGGGGTAGCTAATGATTCCTTAACCTTCCTGACTATAGAACCCAAAACAGATGAAAAAGTCAACCTGGGTTTCCAAACTAATCAACTATTGGTAGATAGCGCTTCGGAAGACAAAATGCTGGAGATGGTGAATAAGGAAAGGATTGGCAGGGGATTTAAGGTGCTGGTTTTTGATACGAAGCTCCGGGGTATTGCCAGGGCTCATAGTAAGGATATGTTTGAAAGAGGCTATTTTTCCCATTATTCACCTGAAAATCAAACTGTAGCTGACAGGGCTTTGAGGGTAGGAATTGACTTTTTGGTGATAGGTGAAAATTTGGCATATACCCCCAGTGTAGAGTTAGCTGAGCGGGGTTTGATGAACTCTGAAGGCCACAGGGCAAATATACTTTCAACTGATTATGCAAAAGTTGGGATAGGCGTGATGGATGGTGGGGTTTACGGTAAGATGTTTACTCAAAATTTTGCAAATTAGAATGTGGTCTAATACTAAATTATTAGTTACAGCCGGTTTTTTAATTATCATCACGGGTTTTTCCCTGTTGTGGTTTGGGCTGAAGTCGGATCCGCAAATACAATATCAGTCATCTCCGATTGCCACAACTTCTGCTGTAGTTGGTTTAGCAGGTGAACGGGTTTTGGTTACAAAAGTTGTAGACGGAGATACAATTGAAGTGCAGGGAAATTTATCAGTGCGTTTTATAGGGATAGATACTCCTGAAACTGTTGACCCGCGCCGTCCGGTTGGCTGTTTTGGAAAGGAAGCCTCAAACGAGGTAAAATCATTATTGACCAATAAAGAGATTATTTTGCAGAAAGATATATCTGATAAAGATAAATACGACCGGCTGTTGCGCTTAATTTTCCTGCCTCTTCCTGACGGTCAGATACTTTTTGTGAATGATTATCTGGTCAGAGAAGGGTTTGCCAGAGTTTTAACTTATCCTCCTGATGTTAAATATAATGAGCAGTTAAGACAGGCAGAGAATGAAGCAAAACAGTTTAAACGGGGCCTTTGGGGGGACTGCAATTGATATGGTACACTGAAATTGTATGAAGAAATTCACCTTTCAGGTACTTGCTTTACTGGCCGTAATCGGGGTTGCACTTTATTTGTTTAAGACAGGTGCCTTAAATAGCCTCTCGTTTATTCCTGCAAGTAGTCCAGGTAAGCAAATCGTTATCAGTGGCAACCGGTTTAAAATTGAAATTGCGGATACTGATTCAAAAAGAAAAAAAGGTTTAGGTGGTAGGGAATCCCTGGCTTCGGATGAGGGGATGCTGTTTATTTTTGAAGCTAGCGGCAAACATCCTTTCTGGATGAAAGGTATGAAACTGGCACTTGACCTAATCTGGATTAACAAAGACGCAGTTGTGGATATCACGGAAAATGTAGGGCCTCCGGCTGCGGGACAAAAAGATGCGTCCTTACCAATTTATCAGGCAAAAGAGGATGCAAATAAGGTTTTGGAAGTTAACGCCGGAACGGCACAAAAATTAAATATCAAAGCAGGGGACAGCGTGAAAGTAGAATGATTGAAATACTGCCGATTAGATTATTAATAGATGAAGACAGCAGGATTTTTGGCGGTTTAAGTGTTGGTTTGGCAAAGCTGCAAAGGGTCGGGTTTGCCGTTGGCAGCGGAATTGTTGTAACAGCACCCAATTTTAAATTAAAATCTATTCTGGAACATTATGATTTTGGTAAAAAGGAAATCTTCGAGCAATCCCTGACTTTGGTGAAAAAAGAAATTTACTCTATTCCAACGCCATCAATTTTGGAAACAGAAGCAGGCAAGCATAAAGAATTTTTTCTGAGCGGAGAAAAAATTAAGTCAGTTAAAAATCTCTGGTCTGCTCTGCTGGCTGTTTGGTTAGATCAGATTAAAGGCAGATTGTGGAATAATGGCTTTGCTCCCGGAATTACGGAGAACCTGGAACCGCAAATAGTTATCTTCATTAAAAAAGTGGAGAGTTGTGGCAGTGCTTTTTTTGATCCGCTGCAGGATGATGTCGAAATTAGAATAAAAACGGGAAAATTACATCCAAGCAATTCCAAAAAGATTTCTGACATAGTTTTATTAGCCAATAAGAAACTTTTTATCCCTCATGAATATGAATGGATCATTGATGGGGAAGTGAAATTAGCCGGCATAAAGCCCTATACACCCTTTTTAAATCCAGTATCTGTTCCTATAGTATCGAGCTGTAAGGCGTCCCCTTGCAAAGCTAGGAGCGTAATTAAAGTATTTTATGATCTAACTGAGGGTGTCGTTGCTGAAAAAGAGATTGATGGAGCATATATAGATTCAGGAAAAATTTTTGACCTAAACAAACCTAATGAATCTTTTGATGAAGTGGTGTTAAAGCTGGTTGAGTCTGCAGAAACTTTTCCCGATTCCCCTATTCTTTTTAAACTGGCAGATAAATCAGAAGGAATGGGTAAAGTTCGCGGAGCTCTAAGATTACTTCATCAGAAAAGCCTGTTTGAACCCTTAGCGGCGGTTTTGGATTTTGCCCGTCATAAAAAGAATCTCACTAATATCCAAATAGTGGTTCCGTTTGTTAGGGGAGTAAATGAACTTTTGCAAATGAAGAGGGAACTGGCAGTAAAAAAATTCTCCAGGAAAAAATCGCTACAAATTTGGATGGAAGTTGCCTTACCGGAAAATATTGTAAATCTGGATGATTATTTGGTAGCAGGGGTTGACGGGGTGGTTTTAAACTTAAATGAGCTTGTAGCTTATTTAAACGGTTTTGATACGGAGGAAGGAGAGCTGGCTTTTTATAAGCAGGAGGTAGATGGATTACTAAAGTTTTTGGAAGATGGCATTAAATTGCTGCATAAGTCTAAAGTTCCATTCATTGCCTGTGGGTCACTTACGCTTTATCCGAAAGTGCTGGAATATTTAGTGGAAAAAGGAGTGATGGGAGTGGTAGTTGAACGATTCGAGTTCCACTCTGTCCATGATTTACTCCATCAGGTGGAAAAAAGAATGGTCTTAAGGAGAAGCGGAGTTTATGGGTGAAAGTGACGTAGGCCCTGAGTTATTGGCAAAGCATGTGGCATCTCGTCAAGAGCGGTTAAAGCGAATGCGGCCTGAGTCGAGAAGAAAATTTTTATTAGGAGAAGCATTATCTAATATAAGAAGTGATGATGGCAATTACTTCATGGGGCTTTTGCAGGCACTTCGTAGTGAAGATAATGAGCGTTTTCGAAAGGGAGCTTCTGATCGTCAGGTCGAGTATGAGGCACGTTTAAGTACAGAGATTGAGGCTATAGGATTACCCCAAGAAGTAAAAGAAAGACTGGAACTAATACGTGACACTACCGTAAAGGGAGTTGATTGGAGTAACGAAGGAATTTTTCTTGGTGCATACAGGCATTGGTATCAACTAAGTGGTTTAGTGCGTGAAATAGTGCAAAAAAATCCCAAACTCAATGAAGCAGTTACATACCACATGCGGATACTGAATGAGGTAAGTGAAACAAATATGCATTCATCCAGAGGACCTGAAAAGTAGCACGTATTCTCCTTTGGGACTTTTTAAGGTCTTAAGCCACATATCAACAGATTTCGTTTCAACGTTTTGGTGAATTTTGGTTAATTCTTTGGCTAAAACTACTTCAATATCACCAAAAACTTCCTTCATATCCTCCAAAGTTTTAATTAGTTTATGAGGAGCTACAAACATTATGTAAGTTAGGTTTACACCCTTGGGGTGTAAACGGGAGTTCTCTAATAACTGTTTTCTGTGGCCTGGTTTTTCCGGAAGGTATCCTAAAAACATAAATTTATCAGGCGGTAAACCGGAAAGAGTTAAAGCTGTAATAACTGATGATGGGCCCGGTAAGGAGTCAACTGGAATATTTTGAGCAAGACACTCCCTAATCAGTTTAAAACCAGGGTCTGAAATTAAAGGAGTGCCGGCATCGGAAACTAAAGCCAAATTTTGTCCTGATTTTAATCTGTCTATAATGTCCGGAAAACTTTTTGTTTCGTTGTAGTCATTTAAAACAATAAAAGGTTTATGAATATCATAATGATTTAATAACAGGGCAGTTCTGCGTGTATCTTCGCAGATTACTGCATCTGTCTCTTTCAGAACTTCTAACGCTCTTAAAGTTATATCTTTTAAATTGCCTATCGGTGTTGGTACAATGGTTAACATGCTGGAAAGTATAGCTCAATGGGTCATAAATGTCATCTCAACCCTGGGTTATCCGGGAATTGTTATTACAATGGCAATTGAATCAGCCCTAATACCCCTTCCTTCAGAAATCATTATGCCTTTTTCCGGATTTTTGGCCTCGGTGGGAAAGTTCGATTTAAATATGGTTGCTTTAATGGGGGCTATTGGTAATGTCATTGGCTCTCTGGTTGCTTATGCAATTGGTTACTGGGGACATGAAAAATTAGTGAGACGTTTTATTAGGAAATTTGGTAAATGGATCCTAGTTTCAGAAAAAGAATTGGATGAAACTGAAATACTGCTTCATAAATATAAAGATTTGGTAGTTTTGGGCTCAAGAGTAGTTCCAGGGATCAGGACTGTAATTTCTCTTCCCTGTGGTTTTGCCAGGCTGCCGTTAGGCAGATTCATTGTAATGACATTTATAGGCTCCCTAATCTGGTCATACTTTCTGGCTTGGATTGGATTTGTGCTGGGTGAAAATTGGGATACACTGGGCCCGTATTTTCATAAAGCAGATGCCTTAATTGTGATTTTAATAGTAGGAGTAATTGCCTGGTATATTTATCACAAAATTAAGAAGAATTAGTTAAACCTGCGGATTACCCCGACGCATTTGCCCTGGATTTTTACATCTGTAGCATAAATCGGGGACATGGAAGAATTAGCCGGTTCCAGCCTGATTCTGTTGATTTCTTTGAAAAAGCGCTTAAGTGTTGCCAGGCCATTGTCCAACAGAGCCACCACGATATCCCCGTCAATTGCCGTATTTTGCTCCTCAATAATGACATAATCCCCATCTAAAATCCCCTCTTCTATCATAGAATCCCCCTTTACTTGTAGGACATAAGAGCGTTTTTTACCGGAGACCATACTGGAAGAAACTTTGATGGTGGCATCAGGGTCAGTGTAGGTCATGATTGGCTGTCCGGCAGCAATAAATCCTAGCACCGGCAGCTCTATTCCTTTCAATGTTGAAGAAATCTTTTGGTCTAAAACTTCAATCCCACGGACCGCTCCCTCAAATCTTTTGATGACTCCTTTGGTAGCCAAAGCCTGCAGATGTTCGTGTACAGTTGCTAAAGAAGAGACTCCGATTGCTTCTGCAATTTCACCAAGTGTTGGAGAATAAGTATACTTTTCTATATACTGTTTAATAAAATCCAAAATCTGTTTTTGTCTTCTGTATAAAGTTACCGGCATGTTTTTACCATACCAAAGATTACCCGAACTTGTCAATAGATCAAAATGATCTTAAATGTTAGAATATACTGTTATGGCGAAGTTTAAGATTGTTTTTGACTTTAAACCCACCGGAGACCAGCCACAAGCAATTGAAAAATTGGTGGCAGGAATAAATAGCGGAAGTCAGCATCAAGTGCTGTTGGGGGTAACAGGCTCCGGGAAAACTTTTACTGTGGCTAATGTGATTCAGCAAGTCCAGAAACCTACTCTGGTTATTTCCCATAACAAAACTCTGGCAGGGCAGCTGGCCCAGGAATTTAGGTCACTTTTTCCGGAAAATGCCGTTGAATACTTTGTTTCCTATTATGATTATTACCAGCCTGAAGCCTATATTCCCCAAAGCGATACTTATATAGAAAAAGATGCCTCAATCAACGAGGAAATTGAAAAACTGCGGCTTTCTGCAACTGCCTCACTGCTAACCCGCAAAGACGTGATAGTTGTGGCTTCTGTTTCCTGTATCTACAACTTAGGTTCTCCTATTGAATACGGCCAGGCCATTTTGGAATTTGGACAAGGCATGAAAGCAGGGATGCAGGCGATTATGAAAATCCTGCAGAAAATGTATTACGAGAGAAATGACATTGATTTTAAAAGAGGCACCTACCGTGTGCGTGGGGACACCATTGATATTTTCCCTTCTTATTTAGATACAGGTTACAGGTTGCAGTTTTTAGGGGAAAAGGTAGAGAAAGTAGGTAAACTGGAAGTGGTAACAGGGGATACTGAGGAATTTGTTGGAACAGGGGTTATCTATCCGGCCAAACATTATATTACTCCTCAGCAAAGAGTGATTCCCGGGATAAAGCAGATAGAAAAAGATCTAGAGTCAAGAGTCAAGAGTCTAGAGTCAAGTGGGAAACTGGTAGAAGCACAAAGACTAGAACAAAAAACAAATTATGATTTGGAAATGATCAGGCAATTTGGTTATTGTAATGGCATTGAGAATTATTCCCGTTATTTTGACGGCAGAAACCCGGGTGATCCACCGTATACACTTTTAGATTATTTTTCAAGAGACTTTTTGGTAATCATTGATGAATCGCATATAACTATTCCGCAGATCAGGGGAATGTATAACGGAGACCGCTCCAGAAAAGAAACTTTGATTGATTTTGGATTTAGATTGCCCTCGGCTTTGGATAACCGTCCGCTTAGGTTTGAGGAATTCCAGCGTAAAGTTAATCAGGTGATTTATGCTTC
>JAUSHE010000041.1 GCA_030648435.1 Candidatus Daviesbacteria bacterium | reverse complement strand
GCTTGTGTTAAAATTTCCTTACATGATTAAGTCAGGTTAAATTGTTTAACCTAAAATTTCAGTAGATCGCGCGTCGGAAAACGATACGGCGGTTGAAAGCGAGATACTGAGTGAGCGCTCCGCAGCAGCGGGCCTCACTCTTTTTGTTGGTAAAAATATGATAAATAGTTTATTGGGTGTAAAACAAAATATGACAAGTACTTACGACTCACGGGGCCGTAGGGTTGGCGCTACTGCTGTTTTAATGACCCCAAATTTTGTCACCCAAGTAAATGACAAATCAATACAGCTTGGTTACGGCACCAAAAAAAGTGTTAGAAAACCACAACTCGGCCATGGGAAAAAGGCAGGGATAGAGCAACCAATTAGATGGTTTAGAGAAGTTAAAAAGGGAGATCCCTCGACTGCGCTCGGGACTATACAGCCTGGAACAGAAATTAAACTGGACCAGGTTTTTTCAATCGGAGATGCTGTCAAGCTGAGTGCTACATCAAAAGGTAAAGGTTTTCAGGGAGGAGTAAGGAGACACGGCTTTCATGGCGGTCCCAAAACTCATGGTCAATCGGACAGGCATCGCGCACCTGGGGCTATTGGTTCAGGTACTACTCCGGGAAGAGTTTATAAAGGTAAAAAGATGGCAGGCCATATGGGAAACACAAGAGTAAGTGTTAAGAACTTGGAAGTTGTGGGTTTGGATAAAATAAAAAATTCCCTACTTATCAAAGGGGCTGTTCCCGGACCAACCGGAGGTTTAGTTATGATAACGAAATTAGGAAGGATCAAAGGATATACGCCTCCTCCGGAAGAAAAACCATCTGAAGAAGAAGCACCGAAAGAGGAGGTAGCAGAAAATGCCAAGAACTAAAAAAATAGTTAACGCATTATCTATTCCTGTTTATTCCCTGGCAGGGCGTGCCGCCGGTACTTTAGATCTACCAAAAGAAATTTTTGGGGCTAAAGTTAACAAGAAATTACTATCACAAGCAATAAGAGTTTATTCCACGAACCAAAAACATTTAACAGGTTCTACTAAAACTAGGGGTGAAGTAGAAGGTTCGACTGCCAAAATCTATAATCAAAAAGGCACAGGCAGAGCAAGACACGGTGCAATAAGAGCACCGATTTTTGTGGGTGGAGGTATAGCTTTTGGTCCCAAGCCTAGGAAAGTCAGATTAATCCTACCTCAGAGAATGAGAAAAGCGGCTCTTTTTTCCTCTTTTGCCGGCAAAGCAGAAGATAAAAAAATTATCGCCGTGTCAGGCTTGGAAAAAGCTTCCGGTAAAACCAAAGAGCTTGCCACCTGGCTTGATAAAGTAAAGGTTAACAGTGCTTTGATTTTGACAGGAGAGAAGCAGGATAATGCAGTAAGGGCGGTCAGAAATATTCCTAATGTTTCAGTATTAGCTTTAAATATGGTAAATGCTTACGAAGTGTTAAAGCATAATTTTTTGATTGTTACTAAAGAAGCTTTGGAGAAACTTGCAAAATGATTATTTTAATTAAACCAATTATTTCTGAGAAATCTATGAAGCTGGCAGAGCGAAATTTGTATACTTTTGAAGTAGCAAAAGAAGCCAATAAGCCTCTTGTGGCTAAAGCAGTTGCCGAAAAATTCAATGTAAAAGTTTTAGGTGTAAATATTATAAATGTAAAAGGGAGAATGAAATCACAGAAAAAAGTAAGAAAATCATATTTGACTAAGGGATTTAAAAAAGCTATGGTTCAACTGGGCAAAAATGAAAAAATTGCGATTTTCGAAACCCCCAAAGAAGAAGCAGTAGTTACAACGGCCGAGGGAGAGCCAATAAGAATGAAAGAAAAAAAAGATATTTTAGGCAGGACTAAAGTTAAGATAGAAAAGTCCGCAGTTGGGGCAGCTCCAACAACACAAAGAAAGGTCATAACAGGAAAGTGAAAAATTTAAAAACTATATTAAAAAAACATTCAGGCAGATCGTCCGGAGGGATGATAACTGTCAGAAGCCAGGGCGGAAGACACAAAAGATACTACAGGGAAATTGATTTTAAGAGAGATAAATTTGGTGTTTTGGGTGAAGTGACGGCTTTGGAATATGATCCGAATAGGAATGTTGATATCGCATTAGTCAAATACGCAGATGGGGAATATAGATACATTTTGGCGCCAAAGGGTGTTACAGTAGGCAATAAAGTAATATCAGGAGAAAAGCAAGAAGTTAATGCCGGAAATGCCATGCGGCTTAAAAATATTACCATTGGTACATTAGTGCACAATGTAGAGCTGACTCCCGGTAAAGGCGGACAGCTGGGCAGAAGTGCCGGCATGTCACTCCAGCTTTTGGCAAAAGAAGGAAATTTTGCTCAGTTGAAAATGCCCTCAGGTGAGATTAGAATGATACCTTTGCAGTCTTTGGCTACAATAGGTGTTTTGGGAAACGAAGAGATTAGACAAAGAGTTCTGAGAAAGGCTGGCACATCCCGCCGTATGGGCATTAAGCCGAATGTTCGGGGTGTGGCGCAAGATCCTGATTCCCACCCTCATGGCGGAGGAGAAGGCAGATCCGGAATTGGGCGAAAAAGTCCGATGACAAAATACGGCAAGAAAGCAGTCGGAAAGACTCGAAATAAAAGAAATAAGACAAGTAAATATATTATAAAAAGGAGAAAACCATAAAATGGGAAGATCAACTAAAAAAGGACCATATATTGATGAGAAGTTACTGAAAAAAGTTATGGCTCAAAAAGCAGGAGGCTCGAAAGACCCGATTAAAACTTGGGCCAGAAGGTCACAGATTCCACCGGAATTTGTGGGTCATACTTTTTTAGTTCATCAGGGAAAGAATTTTGTGACAGTTTTTGTATCAGAATCAATGGTTAGCCAAAGATTGGGTGAGTTCGCTCCTACCAGAAGATTTCATGGTCATGGAAAGGTGACAGAAAAATCTACGTCAAAGACTTAATATATGGAAATACAAACAATACAAAAATATATGCATGTAAGTCCCCGTAAATTGCGGCTGGTGGCAGATATGGTGCGTAAAATGACACCTGAGAAGTCGCTTAATATTTTGCGGATGACTCCCAAAATGGCAGCCATGGATTTGGTAAAAGCTTTAGAGACGGTACTAGCTAATGCAAAACAAAAAGGGATGGATGCAAAAAATCTTACCTTTAAAAAAATTGAAATAAATGAAAGTATGAAAATGCGCCGTTTTAAAGCTGGTACCAGGGGAAGAGTCAAGCCGTTCAAAAGACGGATGGCGCATATTAAGATAGTGCTAAGTGATGAGGGAAAAGTGATAAGTCAGAAAACAGAAGATAAAAAGCCGAAAAAGGAGGAAAAGACTAAGGAGTAGACTTTGCACTTAGCACTAGTCACTTAGCACTAATTTTATGGGACAAAAAGTACATCCGGTTGGTTTTAGAATGGGTATCGGGGCAACTTGGAAATCACGCTGGTATGCCAAAGGTATGAAATATAAAGAATTTGTTTTGGAGGATATAAAAATAAGGGATCTTTTGATGAAAAAATTAAAGCCGGCAGCGGTGTCCGGTGTAGAAATTGAAAGAGCTGTTAATAAATTAAAAGTGATTATTTATGTTTCCCGGCCCGGTATCTTAATCGGCAGAGGGGGAAGCGGTTTGACGGAATTAAAGAAGTATCTACTAAAAGAGTTAAAAATCAAGAACGAAAATAGCTTAGAGATTGCTCCGATGGAATTAAAATCAGCAGACCTGTCTTCTTACTTGGTGGCTCAATCTGTGGCTGAACAATTGGCCCGCAGACTGCCGGCACAAAGAGTAATGAATCAGGCCATAGAAAGAACAATCAGGAGCGGAGCGAAGGGAGTCAGAATTGTTCTGTCCGGAAGAATTGGTGGGGCGGAGATTGCCAGAAGAGAATGGAAGGCATCAGGCACTATGCCGCTGCATACACTTAGGGCAGATATAGATTTTACAGCTTATCCGGCGCTTACTAAATCAGGTTATGTCGGAGTGAAAGTGTGGATTAACAAAGGGGAAGTGGAGATATAATATGGGACTATTGCAACCAAAAAGAACAAAGCACAGAAAAACTTTTAAAGGAAAAAGGGGAGGAATTGCTACCCGTGGGAATACTCTCGTCTTTGGAACCTTTGGCTTGAAGGTCATGGAGTGTGGATTTATTACTGCCAGACAACTGGAAGCAGCCAGACGGGCTATGGCTCATTTCACTCAAAGAGGTGGTCGTATTTGGATCAGGATTTTTCCGGATAAACCAATTACAAAACATCCGGCAGAATCAAGGATGGGTTCAGGTAAAGGTGATGTTGAAGGGTATGTGGCAGTGGTAAAACCGGGCCAGCTTATTTTTGAGATGGGAGCAATTACAAAGGTAATAGCGGAGGAAGCTCTTCGCTTGGCGGCTCATAAATTGCCTATGGATACAAGATTTGTTGAGAAAGGGATTATATGAAAAAAAAGGAGTTTATTTCCATAAAAAACTTAAGCATTAAGGAATTAACTGAAAAAGCTAAACTGGCGGAAAAAGAAATTAATAATCATGTCATGGATAAAAATATGAAGAAATTAAAAAATGTAAAAATGATTTCGAAAAAAAGAAAAGAAGTAGCGCAATTTCTGACACTGATTAAACAAAAAGAAATGTTAGCGCAACTGGAGGCAAAAAAATGAAAGGCAGAGTAGTGTCAATAAAAATGAAAAATACGGTAGTGGTGCTGATAGAAAGGATGGCGATGCATCCTTTGTATAAAAAGACCTACGCCCAAAGTAAAAAATATCTGGTTGATACGGATATGGCTTTGAAAGAAGGGGATATTGTTGAGATTGTCAAAGTAAAGCCTGTTTCCAAAAATAAACATTGGAAAGTGGCAAAAGTTGTAGGTAAAGATTTGGCGGCCATTGTTAAAGCCAAACAAAAAGAGACAGCAGAAGCCGCAATTGCAGAAGTTATGCCGGAAGAGAAGAAAGAAGTGCCAAGTGATGAGGGGAAAGTGATAAGTCAGAAAACAGAAGATAAAAAGCTGAAAAAGGAGGAAAAGACTAAGAAATAGACTTTTCACTAAGCACTATTCACTTAGCACTAAATTTTTATGGTACAGCATAGAACAAGACTGATAGTAGCAGATAATAGCGGAGCCAAAATAACCCAGGTTATCCAACCCCTGGGTGGTTCAGGCAAAAGAAAAGCAACGCTGGGGCAGTTAGTTGTGGCCGTAGTTAAAGGAGCGGATCCAAATGGTCAGGTAAAAAATCATGAAATAGTTAAAGTGGTGATCGTAAGGACAAAAAAGGAAGTAAGGCGCGAGGACGGATCATATATCAAATTCGATGACAATGCAGGCGTTATTGTAGATAATGACGGCAACTTGCGCTCTACCCGAATTTTTGGTCCGGTGGCCAGAGAAGTCAGAGATGCCGGTTTCGCAAAAATTATCTCTTTAGCTCAGGAAGTTTGGTAAATTATGAAAATTAAAAAAGGCGATACAGTGAAGATACTTTTAGGAAAAGACCGCGGCAAAGAAGGCAAGGTCGAATTTGTGCTGGGCAAAAAGCAAAGGGTTTTTGTGGGAGGAGCAAATTTATACAAAAGACACGTCAAAAAACAGGGAACGTTGGAAGGTGGGATTATTGATATTCCGAAATCTCTGGATATCTCCAATGTCGGCCTAATCTGTCCTACTTGCAAAAAAGTAACCAGAGTTGGTTTTAAGTTAGTAGGCAGTGAGAAAGTAAGAATTTGTAAAAAATGCAAAAAGGAGATAACAACTAATGCAAAGGCTTAAAGAAAAATATTTGTCTGAAGTAAGAGAAAAACTGCAGCAGGAATTTGGTTTGAAAAACCATCTGGCTGTGCCCCGGATAAAGAAAATTGTGATCAATATTGGATTGGGTGAAGCAAAGGACAATGCCGGCATCCTGGATAAAGTGAAGGTTTATTTTGCTGCGTTGGCAGGCCAATTGCCTGTTGTCACTTTGGCTAAGAAATCAATAGCTTCATTTAAAGTTGTCAAGGGTCAGCCAATTGGTATGATGGTGACCATACGAGGTGATAAAATGTATGCTTTCTTAGACAAGCTGATCAGTATCGTGTTACCCAAGGTACGGGATTTTAAGGGCATTTCCGAGCAGTCATTTGATGCGGCCGGTAATTTGAATATGGGTCTGAAAGAACAAGTTATTTTTCCGGAAGTGGATTACAAAACAGTAGATCGGACACGGGGATTGGCAGTGACAATAACCACCAGCGCATCAAACAGAAAAGAAAGTAAGAAGCTTTTGGAATATTTAGGTATGCCATTTAGAAATTAACAATTTACAATGTACAATTTACAATTAAAAAATATGAAAAATAATTTTACATTTTACATTTTCAATTGTACATTGGAGCGGAGCGACTGATATGGCAAAAGTAAGTAATATTGTAAAAAAGAAATTTAAATATGAAGTACAAAAAAGAAACCGTTGTATGCGTTGTGGCAGGCCCCGTGGATATATCAGTAAATTTGGCCTTTGCAGGTTATGCTTTCGGGAATTAGCACATATGGGATTACTCCCCGGAGTGAAGAAAGCGAGTTGGTAATATGGATAATATTGGTGACGCACTGATAAGAATAAAAAATGGTTATTCCGTAGGAAAAGTTGAGGTTACCTTAAAATTTTCCAAGCTGGTGCTACGCTTAGCGAAGCTTTTACAACAAGAAGATTTTGTATCAGCTGTTTCGGAAAAAGATGGAAAAATAGTTGTGATACTAAAGTATAATTCCAGAATTCCCGCAGTGACGGATTTGCAAAGAGTATCAAAACCATCGCTTAGAGTTTATAAAGGAGTTAAGGATATACATAGAGTATTAAATGGTCTCGGCATAGCTATTATTTCAACACCGAAAGGTTTGATGACCGATAAAGAAGCGCGAAAATTAAAACTTGGAGGGGAAGTACTGGCGCTGGTCTGGTAAGCTAAGCTTGCGAGCTGCGCTCTTAAAAAATTATGTCAAGAATTGGAAATGCACGTATTATAATACCTGCCGGAGTTGAAATAACTATCAACGGACAGACAGTTACAGTAACAGGTCCCAAGGGTAGTTTAACTTTAAATGTTGATCCGGCTATTGGAGTAAGTGCCATAGAAGGTCAAGTAGCTTTTACGCGCAAGAATGATCAAAAAAAGGTCAAAGCTCTGCATGGTCTAAGCAGAAGTTTAGTTGCTAATATGGTTTTAGGTGTAACAGATTTATGGAGTAAAAATTTGGAATTAGTTGGCGTTGGTTTTAGAGCACAGCTGACAGGAAGCAATTTAGTGTTGAATGTGGGTTATTCGCATCCGGTTGAAGTGACTGCGCCTGAAGGGATTACTTTTGAAGTAACGGATAATACAAAAATTAAAGTATCAGGAACAGACAAGCAGTTAGTGGGACAAGTGTCAGCTAATATTAAGAAAGTCAGAGTGCCTGATGTATATAAAGGTAAAGGTATCAGATATGAAGGTGAATATATCAGAAAGAAAGCAGGAAAGAGCGCCAAAGTAGCAGGTGCGCCGGGAGCGAAATGATATGTATAAAGTATTAAGGGAAAGAAAACATAAAAAAGTCAGAAAAAAAATTGCCGGAACAAAGGATTGTCCAAGGCTTTCCGTTTTCAGATCTGTACAACATATTTCTGCACAACTGATCGATGACCAGATTGGTAAAACGCTGACAGCAGTAAGTGATATAAAGCTGGGTAAGAATCAAAAAACAAAAAAGGCATATGAAGCCGGGAAAAAGATAGCAGAACAGGCTCTAAAGTTAAAAATAAAAAAAGTTGTATTTGACAGAGGAGGATTTTTATATCATGGTAGAGTGGCAGAGTTTGCAAAAGGTGCCAGGGATGGAGGATTAGAATTTTAATGGATGAATTTTTTGAAAGAGTAGTTCAGGTAAATAGGGTATCAAAAAAAACTAAAGGTGGAGATAAAAGATCTTTGTCAGTTTTAGTTGTAGTGGGTGATAAAAAAGGTAAAGTCGGAGTAGGTTTAGGAAAAGCTGCTGAAGTACAGTCTGCAGTAAGAAAGGCGACGTCTTATGCGAAAAAGCACATGATTAGCGTTTCGCTAAAAGGCAGAACTATTCCACATCAGATTTTGGTTAAAAACGGAGCTGCCAGAGTTCTGTTGAAGCCTGCTCCTGTTGGTACCGGTGTGATTGCTGGAGGAGCAGTTAGAGTAGTAGTGGAGGCCGCAGGCATTCATGATATTGTGTCAAAGATTTTGGGTACAAAAAATCAAGCTTCAAATGTTTATGCAACTCTGGAAGCGCTTGGTAAATTGAAAAAAATATGAAAAAAAGATTAGGACGCGGTATAGGATCAGGTAAAGGAAAAACTGCAGGTAGAGGCACAAAAGGTCAAAAAGCCAGGGGTAAAATTCCGGCTACTTTTACAGGTGGTTTGTCTTTATATAGAAAATTACCTCTTAAGAGAGGTATGGGCAATACGACAGTAAGCGGTAAGCCCAAAATATTGAGCCTTGATAAATTAAATGTTTTCAAAGCCAAAACTGTAGTTGATCTGGTTAAACTATTGGAAGAAAAAATTGTATCTTTGAAAGATGTAAGAAAGGGGATTAAAATATTAGGCACAGGAGAAATTAAAATTGCGTTAACAGTCAAACTTTCCGTATCGGATGCTGCCCGCAGGAAAATTGAAAAAGCAGGCGGAAAAGTAGAACATGTCTAATATATTAGCCCCTCTTATAAATGCATTTAAAATTGCCGATCTTAGAAGAAAAATCCTAATTACAATAGTTCTTATTGTAATTATAAGAATTGCCGCTCATATCCCTGTTTCGGGGGTTGACTTAAAAGGTTTGCAGGCTCTTTTTGCTTCCAATCAATTTTTGGGGTTGTTGGATATTTTTTCCGGAGGTACACTTGCTAATTTTTCCGTTATCTCGCTTGGACTTAATCCGTATATTAATGCTTCAATTATCTTCCAACTCTTAACTATGATCAGCCCGAAACTTGAGGCGCTGTCAAAAGAAGGTGAATCTGGTCGGCAGATGATTAATCAATATACAAGATATCTAACGGTTCCTTTGGCGGTTTTGCAGTCAATCGGTATGTTTGTCCTGCTTAAAAATCAGGGTATTATAAGTCAAATTACCCCTATGCAAATAACAGCCATTATCATCGGATTAACCGCGGGTACGATATTTATGATGTGGATCGGAGAGCTGATTACAGAGTACGGCATCGGCAACGGTATATCGCTTCTGATTTTTGCCGGTATTGTTTCCAGGTTACCGATAGTATTAACTCAAACTGTCTCTGTGGTAGATCAGGCACAGGTAATAAATATCTTAATTTTTGTGGTGTTATCCATTTTAGTCATTACAGGTATTGTGTTTATTAATGAAGGTAGAAGACAAATTATGGTGCAATATGCCAGAAGATTTACGGGCGGTAAAACTGCAGAAAGCAATGCCCAAACTTATCTGCCACTGCGGGTTAACCAAGCAGGTGTGATACCAATAATTTTTGCAGTTTCGCTTGTGTTGGTGCCGTCTTTTGCCGGATCGTATTTGGCCGGTCTGTCGCAGCCGCAGTTATCTGCAATTGGTCGGTTTTTAGCCGCAAATTTTAATCCGGACAGCATAGTTTATAACAGTGTTTATTTTATTCTGGTAGTAGGTTTTACATTTTTCTATACGGCAGTAATTTTTAATCCGAAAAAAGTGGCTGAGGAAATAAAAAAATATGGCGGCTTTATCCCCGGCATAAGACCCGGCACACAAACTGCCGGTTATTTGAATTATATTATGATAAGAATTACTTTGGCGGGAGCGATATTCCTGGGTGCTATTGCGGTTTTGCCATCTATAGCGTCTCAGGTAACAGGTATCAAAACTTTAGTTATCGGAGGAACAGGACTTTTAATTGTAGTATCGGTTATTTTGGATACGGCCAAGCAATTTGAAAGCAAATTAATTGAAAGAAACTACGAGGTATTTGCCAGAAGATGAACGACAGAATTCTTTTTATTGGGCCGCAGGGTTGCGGTAAGTCAACTCAAGCTGTTCTTTTGGCAGAATATTTAAGGATACCAAAAATATCAACCGGTGATATTTTTAGGGAAATGTCTCAAGTAAAAGATATTTTAGCGGCAGGACAACTGGTTGACGATGAAACTACAGCAGAGATCGTAAAAAAAAGATTGCAGGAAAGTGATTGTCAAAATGGATTTATTTTAGACGGTTACCCAAGAAGTATTGCGCAAAAGGAGTTATTTGATCCTAGGTTTTCTTGCGTAATTTATTTGAAAGTACCGGACACTGAGGTGACAAGAAGGATGATGGCAAGAGGCAGGGAAGACGATACATTGGAGAGCATCAAGACCCGTTTGAGTTTATATTACGAACAAACTCAGCCGCTGCTTGATTATTACAAAAATCAGGGCATACTCATAGAGGTCGACGGCACAGGAAGCGTCGAAGCAATTCAAAATGAAATCAAAAAATCAATATGAGCTTTCTCTGATGAGAAAGTCAGGGGATATTTTATCTAAAGTACTAAAATTGGCTTTAGAATCAATTAAAATCGGAGCAACAGGAATAGAGGTTGACGGAATTGCTACGGAAGAGATTTATAAGTTGGGTGGAGATTTATCTTACAAAACAGTTCCAGGTTATAAATTTGCCACTTGTATTACAGTTAACGATGAGGTGGTGCACGGTATTCCAACCAGCAGGAAATTTGAAAATGGTAATTTAGTAAGTATAGATTTGGCTGTGATGTATAAGGGTTGGCATACAGATGCTGCCTGGAGTATTTTAATTGGTAAAGATACTGAGAAGGAAAAATTTTTAAAAGTTGGACAGGAGGCCTTGTGGGATGGCATAGCGCAAGCTACTCCAGGTAACAGGGTGGGAGATATATCAAACGCTATTCAAACTAAAGTGGAAGGTGTCGGATATCAAGTGGTAAGAAGCCTAGTAGGGCATGGAGTGGGGCGGAGTTTGCATGAGGAGCCGGAAATCCCCGGTTTTGGACAAAAAAATACAGGAATGATTTTGACAACAGGAATGAGCTTAGCAATTGAGATAATTTATGCAAAAGGCTCATCTGATGTGATTTTGGATAAAGACGGTTGGACTTTTAAGACAGCGGATGGTTCCTGGGGCGGTCTTTTTGAAATGACGGTAATTGTAGATAAAAAACCGGAAGTTTTAACCTGCCCGCAATGCTTCGCATAGCGATGCAGGCGGGCGCGCATTATGGGGTTGTAATTTGAAGCTGAATTTGTTAAAATGTGAACTTAAACAATGGATCCTAAAAATGATGTCATTGAAGTGGAAGGTAAGGTTAGAGAAGTCCTGCCCAATACTTTATTTAGAGTTGAGATTGACAGAAGTGTTGATGTGCCTGAACTTTTGGGCAGGGTGATTCTTTGTCACATTTCAGGCAAGATGCGAATGCATTATATTAGATTATTGGAAGGGGATAGAGTTAAAATTGAGATGAGTCCTAAATATGATTTAGATAAAGGACGCATCACGTTTAGATTAAAATAATGAAAGTTTTAGCAAGTATAAAAACAAGATGTAAATTTTGTAAAATAGTCAAGCGCGAGGGCATGTTATATGTAATATGTCCGCGTGACCCAAGACACAAACAGAGGCAAGGATAAAATAAAGAAATATGGCCAGAATTGCAGGAGTTGATTTGCCGGAAAATAAAAGATTAGATATTGGTTTGACCTATATTTTTGGTATAGGGCGCTCCAATGTGGATCAGGTTATTAAAAATTCCGGAGTAGCTCCTGAAAAGAGAATCAAAGATCTGACGGAAGATGAAGTTAATAAACTGCAAAGAGCGCTTGATCCATTTAAAGTGGAAGGGGATTTAAGACAGGAGATTGAACAGAATATAAAAAGATTGGAAGAAACCGGCAGTTATAGAGGATCAAGACATCGAAAAGGTCTGCCATCAAGAGGTCAGCGAACCAGAAGTAATGCCAGAACAAAACGGGGCAAGAGAAAGACTGTTGGTACTGTCAGAAAAGAAGTAGTTGCAAAGACAGGTGAGTCAACGGGAGGAGTAAAAAATGGTTAAAAGACAGATAAAATCAGAATTTAAAGTAAAAACAGCCAAAAAGACAGAAAAGAAAGTCACAAATGGCAGGGTTTATGTGACCGCAACTTTTAACAATACTTTAGTTACGCTAACAGATGCATCAGGAAATACGCTGGCTTGGGGTACTTCCGGAGCAGCAGGTTTCAAAGGAGCCAGAAAAGCAACACCATTTGCAGCAATTTCCGCTATGGAAAAAGTGGCTCTAAAGGCCAAGGATTTTGGGATGAATGCAGTTGAAGTTTATATCAAAGGTCCTGGTCCGGGCAGAGACGCGACCATCAAAGCCTTACGGAGTACCGGTATCAATATCACTATGATCGCAGACGTCACACCTATACCTCACAATGGCCCAAGACCAAAGAAAAGGAGAAGAGTGTAATGGCACGCTACACGGGCCCTAAAAGACGGTTATCAAGACGGGAAGGTATAGCTTTATTTGCCAAGGATACAAAAGCAATGGAAAAAGGAGCAGTCCCTCCGGGACAGCACGGTTTGGGAAGACGCCGCAGAATATCAGAGTATGGTACACAACTTAGAGAAAAACAGAAAGCTAAAAGAATATTTGGACTATTGGAGAAACAATTTAAGAGATATGTTGAGGAATCGTCCAAGATTAAAGGGGCTACGGGTTTGGCTCTTTTGGAAAAACTTGAACGAAGACTTGATAATGTAGTATACAGACTTGGTTTTGCCCAAAGCCGGAATTTTGCCAGACAATTGGTAAGCCATGGACATGTTAGGGTAAATGATAAAAAAGTGAACGCACCTTCCTATCAGGTTAGCGTTGATCAAACTATTGCAATTTCGGATAAATTAAGAGATAATACACAGATTAAAAAAACCTTAGAAGAAGGATCGGTTTTGCCGGAATGGTTGGAGAGGCGTGCCACGGTAGGTAAGGTTTTAAGATTTCCGAAAAGGGAAGAGATGGAGCAGTCAATTGACGAGCAGTTAATAGTTGAGTATTACTCTCGTTAACAGATATAATAATATAATGTTTAAAATTAAAACGGATCAAGAATCAGAGAATTTTGCCAGAATTGCCATAGAACCCCTAGAGGTTGGTTTTGGTCATACTTTGGGAAATAGCATAAGAAGGGTACTTTTAACATCATTACCGGGAGCGGCAGTAATTTCAGTAAAAATCGACGGAGTCGCACATAGATTTTCCACAATTGATGGAGTCTTGGAAGATGTTATTAAGATAATATTGAATATTAAGAAAGTCCGTTTGAATGTTCATTCTGATAAAGGCGTTAAACTAACTATAAAAGCTTCCGGGAAAAAAGAAGTTACAGCAAAAGATATAGAGATTGAGGGAGACGGTGAAGTTGTAAATCCCGATCAGCACATTGCTACTTTAACAGATAGCAAATCAAAACTTAATATTGAAATGCAGGCCTCCCAGGGTAAAGGTTATTCAATTTCAGAAGAACGGAAATCAAATGAGATAGGAGTTATAGCTGTTGATGCATTATTTAGTCCTGTTATTTCAGCTAATTATTCAGTTGAACCAACCCGTGTCGGGCGCAGAACAGATTTTGATAAATTACTGCTTGATGTGACAACTGACGGAACTATTACACCCCTTGAGTCAGTTAATGCAGCTGCAAAAATTCTCTGTGAAACATTCCGCAATATTTTTGAACCGGCTCCTGAAGAAAAGATAGAAGAAGGAGAGTCCAAGATTTCAGAAGAGATCCTTAAATTGACTATTGAAGAGCTTGATTTACCGGTCAGAATTACCAATGCGCTAAAAGCCATAGAGATTAATCTGATTGAGGATCTTATCAATACGCCAAGACAACAACTGTTAAAGGCCAAAAACTTGGGGGCAAAATCAATCAGTCTTATATCTGAGAAGTTAGCTGAGAGGGGGTTAACTCTTTGTGAGGCATAGAGTTTATGGTAAACACCTCGGCAGAAATAAAAACGAGCGTCAGGCACTCTTTACAGGATTAGTGCATTCCCTCCTGTCCCATGGGACAATTGAAACTTCAGAAGCTAAAGCAAAAGCAATTAAAGGCTTGATAGATAAAACCATCAATTTAGTTAAAAAAGATATTTTTTTTCAGGATGATAAATTAAAAGAAAAGATAAAAGCAATTCTTCCTAAATTAGGTAGTAAAACATCGGGGTACACCAGTACTATAAGAATTGGTCCCAGATTGGGTGATCAGACTACTATGGTAGAGTTAAGTTTGATTGGAGCCGAGGAGATTAAGCCTGTTAAGAAAGAAAAGGCAGTTAAAAAATGAGTACCAATGTGGTTTCGGCTAAAGATATAAAAAGAGAAAAACATGTGATTGATGCCAAAGGAAAAATATTGGGCAGGTTGGCAGGGGAAGTGGCGAAGGTTTTGATGGGTAAGAATAAGCCCTGTTTTGTGCCGTATCTTGATATGGGAGACTATGTAGATGTGACCAATGCTTCTTTGGTTGTAGTTACCGGCAAAAAAACAAAGGATAAAATTTATCGAAGTCATTCAGGATATCCGGGAGGACTTAAAGAAGAAACTTTTGATAAAATGATCATCCGCAAACCGGCATATATTATTGAGCATGCAGTTAAAGGAATGCTGCCTCATAATAGATTGGGTCGGGCAATGATTAAGAAGTTAAGAGTGTATGCGGGAGAGGAAACAAAATGACACAACCACAATCAACAAATACTGTTGGCAGAAGAAAAGAAGCTACGGCAAGAGTTAGAATAAGTGCTGGTAACGGTCAAATTACAGTGAATGGTAAACCTATTGCAGAGTATTTTAAGGGACCCATCCTGCAAAGTATTTATTCAAAACCCCTGGAGATTACAAAAACTCATGGGAAATATCTGATCTCGGCAAAAGTTGTAGGTGGCGGACAAGTGTCCCAGCTTAAAGCAGTTATTCATGGGTTGGCACGGGCAATTGCTAAGGCAGAACCAACATTAAGAGGAGTTTTGAAAAAAGAAGGTTTCCTAACCCGTGATGCCAGAGTTAAGGAAAGAAGAAAATACGGCAATGCCCAAAAAGCAAGAGCCAAGAAACAGTCACCAAAACGTTAGACATGAATATACCTTCTAAAATATTTAAAAGCTACGACATACGCGGAATTTATCCTCAAGAAATTAATGAACAGTTTGCAGTCCCAATAACCCGGTCAATTTATAAACTTATTTCTGAACAACTGGATACAACTAAAGCTTTAACGATCGCAGTAGGCCGTGATATGAGATTATCGTCCCCTGCTATTTTTGCAGCAGTCAGTAAAACTTTAGTGGAATTAGGAGCTAAAGTGATCGATCTGGGGATTGTATCAACACCAACTTTATATTATGCAGTCTTTAAAAATAGATATGATGGAGGTATTCAAATTACAGCCTCACATAATCCAGGTGAATATAATGGGATAAAGATTGTAAGAATTTCTCCGACTGGTTTAGTCAAGATTGGTCAAAGTACAGGGATGAACGATATTAGGGATGGAAGTATTAACGGAGTGGATTTGTCGGCAACTAATAACGGAAGTATTAAAACAAAAGAAGGAGTTGTGAAAGATGAGGTGCAAAATGCGCTAGGAATTGCCGGAAATCCTAAAATTCAAGAATTTAAGATTGTTGCCGATGCTGCGAATGCTGTTGGCGGTTTATACATTGAAGAGCTTTTTAAACATATCCCCGGAGAATTAATTAGGATGAATTTTGAGTTGGACGGGACTTTTCCTGCCCATCAGGCAGATCCGTTGCAGCCGGAAAACCTGAGAGATTTGCAGAAAAAAGTTTTAGAAGAGAAAGCGGATTTAGGGCTGGCTCCCGACGGAGATGGTGACAGATTGTTTTTTATTGACGAGAAAGGACAGATTATCCAACCGTCTTTAATTACCTCTTTAGTTGCTAAGGAATTATTATCAGAGAGAAAAGGAGAAACTATTCTTTTTGATATTCGTTATATTTTAACTCCAAAAAAGATTGTTGAGGAGTATGGCGGTAAATGTGAGATTACCAAAGTAGGACATGCGTTTATCACCGAAAAAATGCACGAAACAGGAGCAATTTTTGCCGGAGAATCTTCAGCACATTATTTTTTTAGGGATACCGGCAACGCCGAATCGCAATTACCGATGATTCTCTTCGTACTTAAAGTGATGAGCAGGGAAGGTAAGCCGCTGTCGGAAATTATAGAAGGCTTAAAAAGAAGTCATGAGTCAGGAGAAACAAATTTTAGAGTCAAGAATGCTTTGGAAATTATAGATGCACTAAAAGAAAAATACTCCGATGCAGATATTAATACACTGGATGGCATAGCAGTTTCGTATAAGGACTGGCGTTTTTCTGTCCGTACTTCTAATACAGAACCGCTTCTGCGGCTTAATATTGAACATGTAGGCAAAGAAGATTTAGAGAATAAAAAACAGGAACTTTTAGCAGAGATAAAAAAACATGCAGTTTTTGAAGACTTGCCAAAATAGTTAAAGTATGTTTTAATACTTAATACATCAAGAGTCCACGTTCAGTTTACATGAACGTGGCGGCAACCG
>JAUSHE010000044.1 GCA_030648435.1 Candidatus Daviesbacteria bacterium | reverse complement strand
TTAAGGCTTGGTTTTCATCAACGCACGGAGGCTATGTTTTTAACTCCGGAGATATTGGTTGGAGCAGTACGCCTTGGACGAAAAGAGTTCAGGATGCAAGCGGTGGAATAAATAGTTTTTCTGATTTGCAGAATAATGCTTATGATAAGAGTTCCCCTGTTTTTTATTGTGATTGGGGTTCACGTGCCCAGTATAATAAAACTGCCTGGTTAAAACCGGAAGAGCTGGCGGATATTGTCAATTCAATTCTTTTAGTGCAATCAGATAACTCTGCTGACTCACATATTTTACAAACAGACAAAGGTGACTCTGAGACATGGAGCGAAGATAAAGTGAGGCAGGAATTAAGTAAATATCAAAAACCATTTAATAATATTGCATCCGGACGTGTTGATGTTGATTTTGGATCAGGAAGGACCACAAGAGTATATTTTTCAGGGGATGGCGGTTCTGTTGATTTTCCTGCTGATGTTTTTAAGAAATATTTTAACCTCCGCGCCCCGTCAAACATTAATATTGTCGGTCCACTGTTTAACATAGAGCAAAAGTAGTATACTTGCCTTAATGTTCCAGGCATACATTGAAAATCCTGATTATTTCCGTTTTGAGGGTCAGGATCCAGACGAGAAAATACTTCTTTTGCTGCGCGCTCATCCTATTGTAAACCTGTCCTGGATTATCGCGGCTGCACTGCTTTTTATCTGGCCATTTTTCATTCCCAAAATTATTTCGGTTCTTAATCTGGACATAGCCGTAATCACTCCTAACCTTGGAATATTATTTTTAATAATCAATTATTTATTGGTTTTAGTAGTTACCTTTGAAGGTTTCCTGCATTGGTATTTTAATGTCTATATTGTGACTGAGAAAAATATTGTGGATGTGGATTTTCATTCTCTGCTTTTCAAAAATATTGATGTGGCCCCCTTGCGGAATATAGAAGATACGTCATCCTCTATGGGCGGAATTTTAAATTCCGTTTTCCACTTTGGTAATGTTTTTATCCAAACAGCAGGCGCTACTAAAAACATTGATTTGCTTGATGTGCCCAGACCCCATTTTGTAGCTGATTTTATTTTGGATGAAGCGCATAAAATTTACGGAAGGGGGAGAGATGCCTACCATCACCCCGACTAGCCTTTTTGGCTCAGATGTATTCACAGTGTTTTTAAAAGGTGGGACTTTGCTTATTTTGGTATTTTACGCTATATTTGCCTTGATGATTGTCAGACAAGTTGATTTAATGGGCAAGACTTTGATAACAAAAGTGTCACCCATACTTAAGGCTTTTTCCATACTGCACGCCGGATTTGCCATTGGACTGATAATTTTGGCATGGGGGATGCTGTGATGAAGCTCAAGATCGCTCAAATCATTGGTTTAAATACGGATCAAAAGGCAGCGCAGGTAAGTTCTGCTGTTAGGGTGGACAGCACTTTTCTGGCTGTTCTGCAACTCGTCTCAGATGATGCTTTTACCAAAGGCAGACAAGCCCTGTCAGAGCTTGAGGATTTCTTTTTCGAATTTGAAGGAAGCCCGGCAGAAAAATTAAACGCTACCTTTAAAGAAGCTAACCAAAAGTTTGAAAATCTTTCCGCCAAAGGCGGACCATCCTCTGGATGGGATCTGGCTTTATCCGTTATTTCCGGCAAGGTCTTATACCTGATCGGTCAGGGTCAGGTTGAAGTTTACTTGCAAAGAGCAGGAAAATTATCTTCTCTTTTATCTGTTGGTGCGCCCTCTCAGCTGGTTTCAGGATTCATCAATATAGGAGACAGGCTGCTTTTTGCTACTAAAACTCTGATTAATTTTTTAGGTGAGGATCTTGAAAAAGTGCTTAATTTGCCTCTTGAGACATTTGAGGAAGAGCTTGAAGGTAAAATCGGCGCTTCTGAGTCGGAAAACCAGGGCTTGGCAGCTTTGGCAGTAGAAGCGGTGGAAGTGGATGAAGACACTGCGGAGATTCCCAATACTTCGGTAGAAAGCAGGGAGCCGGTATTTGATAAGCAGGCTGTATTCAGCAAAGCAGCTGCCATATTCAGTAAAGCTAAAATGTATTTTCCCAAAAGCGGGAGAGGGAGGCTTATTTTGGCTGTTATTTTAATTTTAATTGTAGCAGGTGGCATAGGTTATAAATACAAAGTTAGCCGGGACAGGGAAAAGAATTTTGCATTCGGTCAAAGTTACCAGCAGGCAAAAGATAATTTCGAAGCAGCCAAAGGGTTAGCCAGTTTAAATCCGGCTGATGCCAAAGCAAAACTTGATTCTGCCAAAGATATAATAACAAAAGCGCTGATTTTAAAACCCAAAAATCCTGAAGCTTTAAATTTGAAGAAACAAATAGAAGAAGAAGAGCCGGCAATTTTGCAGCAATCCGCAGTTTCTGATTTTCCGTTATTTTTGGATTTAGATCTGGTAAAGAAAAATTTCCGTGCTCAAAAGCTTAGTTTATCAGGCTCTAAATTATTATTGCTTGATCCTGACGTAAAAACCCTGATTACAGTAGATTTAGCTAAAAAGAATAATCAGATTTTGGCAGGGTCAGAACAATTAGGTGAAGCGATTTTTGCCTCTTTAAATGGTAATTCTGCTTTTGTATATTCCAAGGATAAGGGTATTCTGAAGGTTGATACAACCAAATCCAAAGTATCTAGTGTTTCTAAAACCGATTCTGACTGGGGCAGTATTGCAGATATTTATGGTTTTGCCGGCAACATCTATGTCCTTGATTCCGGTAAAAATATGATTTGGAAATATCTACCAACAGCAGATAGTTATTCCGATAAAAGGGAATATTTAAGTAAAACTACCAAAGCGGATTTTAGCAATATTTTAAGAATGCAGATTGAATCATCAATTTATATTTTAAAAAGCGGGGGAGAGATCTTAAGATTTACCAAAGGTGATAAGGATAATTTTTCTTATTCCGGATTACCTTCCGGTGTAAAAGATCCGAAAAGCCTTTTTGTGTCATCCGATACGGATAATTTATATGTTTTAGACTCTGGTAATTCAAGAGTGTTAATTTTGACTAAAACAGGAGCCTATAAGGGTCAGATTACAGGAAATAAGTTTGCTGCTGTCTCGGATTTAGTGGTGGATGAGGTCGGGAAAAAGGTCTATTTACTTGAGGGTAGTAAAATCTACTCAGTAGATTTAAAATAATCCCATGCGGATTATTAACAAAAAGGCCCTGCATAATTATCATATTCTCGAACATTTAGAGGCTGGAATAGTCCTTTCCGGTGCTGAGGTTAAATCAATTAGAGCCGGAAGAATAGAACTGGGAGAAAGTCATATAAGGGTTTTAAATGGGGAGGCTTATCTAATTAATGCCAATATTCCCAGATATAATCAGGCTGCAGATAAGGAATATGATGCTCAAAAATCAAGAAAACTGCTGCTGCACAAACATGAAATTGACTCTCTGATGGGAAAAACTTCAGGCAAAAGCACCACTTTAGTACCCATTTCCATGTATGAAAAAAATAACAGGTTCAAGGTAGAAGTGGGTGTAGCAAAATCCAAGAAAGAATTTGACCACAGAAAAGCGCTCAAAGAACGTGATCACAACCGCAGAATAGAGCAGGAGCTCCGGGGTAAGGAATAAGCGAAGCTTGCGAGCTAATCGCTCTTAAAAGGTGGAGATGTCGGCGGTGAAGCCGAGTCCAAAATTGTAACTTAAAAAACTTCTACAAGCTTATCCAGTTAATTTTTGTTCATTAGTTGTAACCAGCTGGAAGGAAAACTAATGAATGACCAAACTTTCTTTTGTTAATATTGATCGATCAGAATTATATTAACAGCATTCTGGCTGGGTACATACCTTGGTAATCCACCAGAAAGAGATTAATTCCAAGATACCGCTTAAGCGTAAGCTACTCTAGGAGTAGCAAATGCTCCTTGCAATGAAGCAAGGACGGAACCGACAAAATTTTTGCCGTTTGTGTTTTGAAACCATATTTAACGCTTAAGATTTCTTTAGCGGCTTGCAGTTTTCAAAGAGCAATCCTGTCGAGACAATACATCCCCAGAAATGTATATTACCATAAATTAAGCGTAAAATCAAGTGATAACTATGAATCTTATTTTAGACCTGCTTTTTCCTAAAAAATGTGTAGGGTGTAAAAAGCTGGATACTTTTTTTTGCGAAGACTGCATTTCCAATATCCTGCAGAAAAATTTAATCTGTCCTGAATGTGAAAGATTATCATTAGGCGGGAAAACTCATTCCGTTTGCAGAAAAAGATCTGGTTTAGATGGGCTGTGGAGCCTGGGGTGGTATCAGGGCCCGCTTAAAAAGTCCATAAAACAGTTTAAATATCAAAGAGTCAGCAATATTGCAGAAACCTTAAGTGATTTGCTGGTTGATTATTGGATTAAATTTCAGCCACTTGTTTTTGATCTAATTGAAAAAAATAAAAAAAAGTGGTTAGTTATTCCGGTACCGCTTCATTGGTGGAGAGAAAATAATAGGGGATTTAATCAGGTTTCCCTTATAGGACAAATTTTATCCAAAAAACTAGGTTTAGACTACTGTGAGGCTCTTAAACGCACTCGTTATACGAAATCTCAGGCAGCTTTAAAAGGCCAAGACCGTCATCAAAATATTAAAAATGCTTTTGCGCTTTCTCCTGACTGTAACCTGTCACCTGATGCCTGTATCCTTTTAATAGATGACGTTTGGACTACCGGTTCAACTCTCCGGGAGTGTTGTGAAGTATTAAAGAAAAATGGCGCAAAGCAAGTCTGGGCAATTACTTTGGCTAGATAGTGAAGTCTTATTCTGTTAAAATGAAGCCGTTGGTGGGTTGTCCGAGTGGTTTAAGGAGACGGTTCGCTAAACCGTTGGCAGAAATGTCACACAGGTTCGAATCCTGTACCCACCGCTAAGGAGGCGTGTCCGAGCGGTTTATGGAGACAGTCTTGAAAACTGTTGGGGATGCAAGTCTCTCGCAGGTTCGAATCCTGCCGCCTCCGCAACAAATAGGTGGGTTCGCTCATAGTCATATGACTATGCTTTGTGAAACAAAGATCTCACCCTCACCGCCACTTTACACTTTGAAAATTTAGGGTTAAACTAAAGACAAATGCCCAAAGAAACCAAACCCCAAGAAAATCAGCCGGAGCAGAATGTTCCGCCGGAATCTTTCACCCCGAAAATGATGGAGGCAGAAGAGATCAAAACCCTGCTGACTTGGGAAGCCCCGTCCCGGCCTTTCAAGAAAAAAGACCGTTCATATTACACAACTATTGCAATTTTGGTAATACTTCTGGCGTTAATTGCTTTTCTGGCTAGTGAATTTTTGCTTATCGGGGCATTGCTATCATTTGCTTTTGTCACTTATGTACTGGCTTTTGTGCCTCCTCACAATATTACCTACAGAATTTCCACGCAGGGAATAACTATTGGTGAGGATTTTTATTTCTGGCATTTCCTGGATGCTTTTTGGTTTAAGGAAAAAGAAAAACAGAAAATCTTACATATTCAAACATGTTTGAGGTTTCCGGCCCAACTTATGTTGGTACTGAGGGATCAGGATGAAGAGAAAATCAAAAAATTGGTTGCCCGATTTTTACCATATGTTGAAGTTCCTTATAAAAGTTGGATGGAAAAATGGTCGGAATCCCTGCAAAAACATTTCCCCTTAGAAAACATTCACAGGTAATCTTCGTATTTTCGTGCTAAAATACCCAAGTAGGTCCCTGTAGGCTAACGGATAAACCTCGAGATTGCGGATCTCGTAATGCGGGTTCGATTCCCGCCGGGGGCGCCAGGTTTACCCTGAGCCTGTCGAAGGGTGGGGTCGCATAGTGGCCGAGTGCGCTGGTTTCGAAAACCGGTGTCGCCGTAAGGCGACCGTGAGTTCGAATCTCACCCCCACCGCCAAAAGTATATGTTAAAATGTTGGCTTACATGAAAGCACTTTTAGTCTATCCGGAATATCCAGACACTTTTTGGAGTTTCCGTCATGCCTTAAAGTTTGTTTCCAGAAAAGCCGCTTTACCGCCTCTTGGACTTTTAACAGTGGCATCAATGTTACCTAAACGCTGGAAGAAAAAATTAATCGATGCCAATATCCGGTCTCTCCGCGATGAAGATATTGCCTGGGCAGACATAGTTTTTATTGGGGCTATGATTGTTCAAAGTAAAAGTGCGCAGGAAATTATCAACCGCTGTAAGTCTTTAGGTAAAACAGTGGTTGCCGGCGGGCCGACTTTTACTACCCAGTATCGGAAATTCAAAAATGTTGATCATTTTGTTTTAAATGAGGCTGAAGTTACCATGCCGCTCTTTCTTAGGGATTTAGCTAAAGGAAAATCTAGGCATTGCTATTCCTCAATGATCCGTCCTGATGTGACAAAAACACCTCTGCCGGATTGGTCTTTAATTAATTTTAAAGAATATACTACGATGGCAGTCCAATTTTCCCGCGGTTGTCCGTTTAACTGTGAATTTTGTGACATTGTCATCATGAACGGCCGCATACCGCGGGCAAAAAAGCCTGAACAGCTTATCGCTGAAATGCAGATACTTTACGATAAGGGATGGCGGGGAGCAGTTTTTATTGTTGATGACAATTTTATCGGCAATAAGATTAATGTTAAAAAAATGTTGCCGCTTTTAATTGAGTGGCAGAAAAAACACAAATATCCTTTTAAATTTATCACTGAAGCAAGCACTAATCTGGCTGATGATACAGAGTTGATGAAGCAAATGAGTATAGCTAATTTTTATAATGTCTTTTTGGGTTTGGAAACTCCCAGTCTGGATGGTTTAAATGAATGCGGTAAGTTTCAAAATGTCAAGCGTGATTTAACTAAAGTGGTTCAGACCATTCAAAAGCACGGCATGCAGGTGATGGGTGGTTTTATTGTTGGTTTTGACACTGATCCGGAGAGCATTTTTGAGGCTCAGATAAAGTTTATTCAAAAGATCGGGGTGGTGACGGCAATGGTGGGTTTGCTTAATGCTGCCCCTAAAACCCGCCTTTGGCAAAGACTTAAAAAAGAAAAAAGATTGCTTGCCGGTCCAAGCGGGGAGAATACTGACGGTAGTTTGAATTTCATTCCTAAAATGGACAAAGAAAAGCTGGTAGAAGGATATAAAAGGATTCTTTCTACTATTTACTCAAAGAAACACTATTACAAACGGATTGATACCTTCCTGAAAAATTATCAGCCAACAGTCAAATCAAAACTTTCCTTAGGAGATGTAAAGGCTTTCTTAAGAAGTATTTGGAGAATCGGTATTTTATCGGAAGACCGATTAATGTACTGGAGACTGATTATAAAAACATTGTTTCAAAAAAGAAAAGCTTTTGGGACAGCTGTGGAGATGGCTATTTACCGCCAGCATTTTGGTAAAATTGTCCAAAGATTGTCCATCCCGTGCTAGAATTAACCAAAGATGTCCTCGTAGGCTAACGGATAGACCCCGGGATTCCGGATCCCGTGATGCGAGTTCGATTCTCGCCGAGGGCACATTTCACTGCGTTCAGTATAAACAATGAAGAGAGAATTTAGTGCAGGAGGAATAGTATTAAATAACAAAGGGCAAGTTTTGGTGACCCAGCATTCCCGAAATAAACACTGGAGTTTTCCTAAAGGCTTAATTGACCCCGGGCAAACGACAGAAGAAGCAGCTTTACGGGAAGTCAGGGAAGAGGGAGGAGTGGAGGCAGAAATTACCGGTAAAGTAGGATATTCCAAATATGTATATACATTTAATGATGAAAAAATCTTCAAAATAGTGACTTATTTTTTGATGAAATATGTGTCAGGTGATATTGCAGACCATGACTGGGAGGTTTCCGATATAGGCTGGTATAAGCCGGAGGATGCATTGAAACGATTATCTTTTTCTCAAGACAAACAGTTGCTAAAAAAAGCTTTAGAAATATATGAAAAGTAAGCTTTGCTTACTTCTTCTGAAACTTTGAAAATATTGATTTGAAGAAATTTTTTATATCTTCGATAACAACTTTAAGTTGTTTGGTTCTCCAGAGATAAAAAAGAGGTATTAGTCCGAAAAGATTAGTCAGAAATATAGCCATAAACCAGACAGTGTCTCCTTTTTTGGCAGATTTCCAAAGACCAATCCCTTTCCAAAAAGCCTCCCAGATAACAAGGATTAAAATCCATGCGCCTATATTTGGTAATTGCCAGTTAAACATTAATTAATTATACACTATAATAGGTCAATTAAGGAGAGGTCGCATAGTGGCCTAGTGCACGATCTTGGAAAGGTCGCATATCCGCAAGGATATCGAGGGTTCAAATCCCTCCCTCTCCGCCAAAGGATAGGTGAAGGATTGTCTTCTGGACTTGCTTGGTGTACAATTGCCGCAACAATACCGAAAAGCCGAGTTTCGCACAGGCCTTTGGGATTATTGCAAAACCATGGATGATGTTGAAGCTGTAAAAGAAAAAATAAATATTGTAGATTTAATCTCCGAATATCTCCCTTTAAAAAAAGCCGGTGTTAATTTCAAAGCCCCCTGCCCCTTTCATAATGAGAAAACTCCTTCATTTGTAGTTTCACCGGAACGCCAAATCTGGCATTGTTTTGGATGTCAGGCCGGGGGCGACGTATTTACTTTTTTAATGCAGAAAGAAGGTATAGATTTCAAGGATGCCCTGGAAATGCTGGCGACAAGGGCAGGAATTATTTTGCAGAAGAGATCAGACGATAAAAAGGATTTTAAAGACCGGCTTTTTGAAGTAAATTTAAAAGCTCAGGAATTTTTCCATTATATATTAACAAAACATGATTTAGGTAAAAACGCTCTTGAATACTTGAAAAAAAGAGGCGTTAAAAATGAGACAATTGAGGAGTTTGGTTTGGGTTATGCTCCCAATTCCTGGGAGTCCCTGACAAGATTTTTAAAAAAGAGAAATTTCACCACCGTTGAAATCATTGAATCAGGTTTAGGAGTATCTTCAAAATCCGGTTGCTATGACCGCTTCCGCGGCAGAATCACTTTTCCATTGTTTGACGGCAAAGGAAGCTTAAGGGGTTTTTCCGGCAGGGTACTATACCCGGCCGAACCAAAATATATTAATACTCCCCAAACCGTTATTTTTGATAAAAGCAGCTTTCTATATGGTTTGAATTTGTCAAAGATAGAGATAAGAAACAAAAAAGAAGCTGTATTAGTAGAAGGGGAGATGGATGTGATTTTATCCTATCAAGCAGGCTTTAAAAATATTGTAGCTTCCAAGGGGACTGCTCTGACTTTCGGTCAAATTGAACTTATCAAAAAGTACACGGAAAACTTAAGTCTGGGTTTTGATATGGATTTGGCTGGTGATAGCGCTTGCAGGAGGGGTATTGAAATGGCCGATGCAGCTGGACTAAATTTAAAAGTGGTTCAATTGATTGACGGAAAAGATGCGGCAGAGGTAGCGCTGAAAGATCCATTAGTGTTGCAAAAAGCGATTGAAGAAGCGGTACCGATTTATGATTATTATCTGACCTCAGTTGCTAAGCGGTACGATACGAAAAAGGGAGCAGATTTAAAAAAGATCGGGGAAGAATTGATTCCGGTTTGGGCCAAAATCTCCGACGACTTAATTCGGGAACGGTATATTCAAAGACTGTCGGCTTTTTTGAAAACAGAAGAAAAAATCTTGCGTGAAGCGATAGAGAAGTTCCGAAAAATGCCGGAAAGTGCCCGTTTAAGTCCCTTGAAAACAAGAACTCAGGATAATGTGGTTTCACTAAGATCCAGACGGGAGCTGCTGGAAGAATATTTAATCGCTTTGTTTCTTCATCCGCCTACAGAATCTAATTTTATTCCTAACTTCCCTCCGGAAACTTTATTTTCAGCAGAGAAATGGCGACAGATTTATGTTTTATTGGTACTTTATTTGGACTCAATATCTTTTAAAAGCCAGGCATTTAATATTAATGAATTTGTTTCCGGATTACCTAGGGAATTGCTTTCAGAGGTGGATCGGTTATACTTAGTAGAGTTGGATAGCCGGTTAGCGGAAGAGGCTCATTGGAAAAAAGAATTAAATGGAGTAATTTCTGAACTAAAAAAAGCTTTAATCAAAGCATCTCTGGAGAGACTCTCTTTAGAGATCAAAAATGCCCAAGAGTTTGATAAGATGGAAATAGTGGAGTCCCTAAACAAAAGGTTTAGGGATTTGTCGGTGAAGTTGAAGAATTTGTAATATGGCAAAACGAAAAGAAGCACAACTGGATATTAAAAAACTCCTTAAGTTAGGTAAGGATAGGGGGTTCGTGACACAGGAGGAGATCTTACGGGTTTTCCCCAAGCCTGAAGAAGAAATTGTTGCACTTGATGAATTTTTTATCAAGCTGACCAACGAAAATATAGATGTTTTTGAAACTACGGCAGAGGAGCTGGAAACGGAAACAAAGACCACCACAGATTTGGAAAAAGAACTTGAAGTGTTATCTACGCTGGAGGCAGGGGCCGTCACCGATCCTGTCAGACAGTATCTCCGTGATATTGGTAAAATCCCTCTTTTAACAGCAGCTGATGAAATAGATCTGGCTAAAAAAGCAGAGAAAAATGTCAGAGTAGCCAGGGATAAACTGATTAGTGCCAACTTAAGATTAGTTGTGTCTATTGCTAAAAAATATGTAGGGAGAGGCATGAGCCTGCTGGATTTAATAGAAGAAGGCAATATCGGACTAATGAGAGCGGTTGATAAATACGACTGGAGAAGAGGTTATAAATTTTCAACCTATGCTACCTGGTGGATCAGGCAAGCTATTACCAGAGCCATAGCAGATCAGGCCAGAACCATCAGGATTCCTGTTCATATGGTGGAAACAATCAATCGGTTTAACAGGACTCAAAGACGGATGATGCAGGAGTTGGGCAGGGAACCGGCACCGGAAGAGGTAGCCAAAGAACTCGGCATAGACGAAACAAAAGCCCGGGAGATTATTAAAGTTTCTCAGGAACCTACATCTTTGGAAACACCGGTGGGAGATGAAGAGGATTCTCATTTGGGAGATTTTATAGCTGATCAGGGCTTGCAACCGGACGAGCAGGCCACCAGGGAACTTTTAAAGGTTCATTTGGATGAAGTGTTGGATAGTTTATCGCCAAGAGAAAAAAGGGTATTACAACTTCGTTTTGGATTAGAAGACGGCAAACAAAGGACCCTGGAAGAAGTGGGGAAAGAGTTTGGAGTGACAAGAGAGCGTATCAGGCAGATAGAAGCCAAAGCCATCAGAAAACTAAAGCACCCCACCAGGGCCAAAAAACTCCGCGACTACCTAGAATAATGTAAAATGTACAATGTAGAATGTACAAAGAAGCTCCAATTTATAGCATCCGCGAGCGAAGCTTACAATTCAGTGTTCGAATAATTCAACTAATACGAACTTTTCCAAAAGACACTTCAGGATTCGCTATCGGCAATCAAATTATCAGGTCTGGAACAAGCGTGGGTGCCAATATAGAAGAAGCTCAGAACTGTGGATCTAAAAAAGAATTTATTCATACCATGACAATTTCTCTAAAAGAGGCTAGGGAAACGGAGTATTGGCTTAAGATTATAAATGAGGTAAAATTGGCAGATCAAACTCTTGTTAAGAAGTTACTTTTAGAAGTAAATGAATTAATTAAGATTTTGACCGTAATTGTTAAGAAGACAAAACTAAATAGCTAGCACTTTAAAAAATTAAATTGTTTTTAATTGTAAATTGTATGTTTTGTAGTTTGCAGTTAATTGTAAATTGTACATTTTACATTGTACATTTACTTAATAATCCCCTGTAGCTCAATGGTAGAGCAGGATCCTGTTAAGATCAAGGTTCGTGGTTCGAATCCACGCGGGGGAGCCAAGTGGCACTTAATATACCAAGTTTAGCTTTAAACATGGCCTTAGTAGCTTCATTTCCGCTATTATCCTATCGGAAATAGCCCTTTTACAGTTGACAATGTGAGTTATATTTGCTAGTATGGGGTTATGAAAATAAAACGAAGCCTGCTTTCTATCCTTAAAAAGGAGTTAACAGAGACAAATAAAGGATTGGTAATTTATGGTCCTAGACAGGTTGGGAAAACTACACTTGTTAATGATTTACTTTCCGAATTCCAATTTAAAACTTTGGTTCTAAATGGAGACCAAAGAGGAGAATGGTGGGAACTGCTGACCAGTAGGGAATTATCTAAGTTTTCTTTGCTGGTCTCCGGTTATGAAATCATCTTTATAGACGAGGCGCAACGTATACCGGAAATTGGATTAAGTTTAAAAATTCTTTTGGATAATTTTCCGAAATTAAAAGTTATTGTCACCGGATCATCATCTTTGGATTTAGCAAGTAAAATCAGTGAACCCCTCACGGGAAGAATTTACAGTTATAAATTGTTTCCTATATCTCAAGGGGAACTGCGTGTTACAAATACTCCTTATGAAATGGAAATGCAGACAGAAGAGAGGCTAATTTATGGGTCATATCCGGAAATTTTTTCCTTAGATGGTACTCTAGCTAAACATAAATATTTACAAAATTTAGTTGACACATATCTTTACAAAGACTTATTAGAGTTTGGCGATATAAGAAATTCTTCAAAAATCCGTGATCTTTTAAAATTGTTGGCCTTTCAAATTGGAAATCAAGTTTCTTTAAGTGAATTGGGTAGTTCTTTAGAGTTAAACAAAGCAACAGTGGATAGATATATTGATTTATTGGAAAAATCGTTTATCATTTTCAGGTTATCAGGATTTAGTAGAAATTTACGCAAGGAAGTAACCAAAATGGACAAAATTTACTTTTATGATACCGGTGTGAGAAATGTAATTATTGGAAATTTAAATTTACTTAACAGCCGTGATGATGTGGGAAAATTGTGGGAGAATTTTTTGATTGTTGAGCGGATGAAAAAATTGCAGTATGAACAAAAAATCTTTTCTCTTTATTTTTGGCGTTTATCAAGCGGGGCAGAAATGGATTTGATAGAAGAAATAGAGGGTAAACTGCATGGTTTTGAATTCAAATATGGCAAAAAAACCGCTAAGTTCCCAAAATCTTGGACAACCGGCTATCCAAGTGCAACCGCAACATTAATTAATCAAACTAATTGGCAAGATTTTGTGGTTTAAAATTAACAAT
>JAUSHE010000010.1 GCA_030648435.1 Candidatus Daviesbacteria bacterium | reverse complement strand
TCAACCAGGGCGCATTTTGTAGACCCGGAAGGTCATAAAGGCTATTTTTTAGATTATGCCTTTGTTTATGGATTGAACAGACATCCCTGCAAAGCCCGCCTGCCGGACGGGCAGGTTTGCGGGACAGAAATTAAAAAGATACAATTAGGCGGTAGAGGAACATATTATTGCCCCGTTTGCCAACGCTAGTATGTTATCATTTATTGAAATGAATAACCGTTTTGTTCGCACCCTCAAATTAACGATCGTAACATTTGCCTCTGTTCATCTTCTGTTGCTTTTTGCGTATTACTTAATAAGTGGTCAAATTGAAAACTTGAATCTATTTAATATTTTAGATCTTAATTTGTTTTTTCCTAAGATCGGAACCGGTTTAGGGAGTTTTATTCTGTCGTTTTTGCTGGTAATTTTGGTTTATTCTCTATTTTTCTTAATAGGTAAAGGTAAGCATGGACACAAGCACTCATAGGACTTTTACTTCAGTTATTGCAAATCGGGGGTTTTTAAACCTATGGATTAATCAGATTTTGGTTCAGTTGTCTTTTAATTCGCTAAACTTTGCTCTTTTGGTCTGGGTTTTTCAATTAACAAGTTCAGTTTTTGCTGTTTCAGCTTTATTTTTTTCAATGTATCTGCCGGCGGTTTTATTAGGTTTGTTCAGCGGAGTATTGGTAGATGTAATAGACCGCAAAAAAATTATTATACTAATTGATTTCTTTTTAGCCATATTTTTTTTCAGTTTGATTTTTTTCAAAGAAAGTTTCCCGGCCATCCTTCTGATAACCTTTTTTATTAATGCACTAGGTCAATTTTATTCACCTGCCGAAGCATCAGCCATTCCAATTGTGGTAAAAAAGCAGGAGCTGCTTACTGCCAATTCTATTTTTTCAGCCACACTTTACTCATGTTTTTTACTGGGATTCGGGCTTTCAGGCCCGCTGATTAATCATTTAAGCATCAACTCAGTATTTGGAATTGGAGGAGCGCTTTTATTTCTGGCGTTTTTACTTGCGCTCTTCTTTCCGTCCATCAAATCAATTCCTGATGCGCAGGGGAAAAAGCTCATCTCGGCGCTTTCCCGGAAAAATTTTGCAGATATCTGGCAAATAGGTACAACAGAAATTTTGGAAACAATACAATTGATTAAAGGTAAATTACCTGTTTTTTCAGCCATGCTGATTTTGGCCGGAGTACAGATGGGTATCAGTGTGCTGGCAGTGTTGGCTCCAGGATTTTTAGAAAAATCCCTGCAAATTAAAGCAACCGACGCAACATATGTATTGATTATTCCTTTGGGGTTGGGAATTGTCGTAGGAGGAATAGTTCTGGGGAAATTTGGAAGCAGATTAGTAAAGAGAAATTTGGTAGCTAAAAGCATCCTTTTTGCCGGATTATCCTCTTTTGTAGTAGGAGTGGCGCCTTTTATTTCTCCTGCGATAAAGTACTTCAGTCATTCCAGGCCTTTGCCTTTTTTCTATCAGCCGCCACTATCTACGGTATTATTTGTAGGTTCTTTGTTGATCGGTGTTGCGCTGATTTCAATCTTAATTCCTTCACAAACAGTCCTGCAGGAGAATACCCCTGAAAAGGATAGAGGAAAAGTTTTTGCTGTACTTGGGATGGCAATGGCCGCATTGTCTCTTATTCCTGTGCTTTTGGTAGGTTTTTTGGCTGATATTTTTGGTACCACGCCCATATTTATGGCAATGGGTATTATAATAATTCTGGCAGGAATATTTGGTCTCAAGCCCAATTTATTTTTCAAAAAAGAAAATTTACCTTATAGGGTTAGAGAATTTTTAGGACTAGGACACTGGGAGGAGAAGGATGTTTTTAAAGCAGATCAATCTCGCTAATTTCAGGAATTACTCATCGCTGGAGGTGAGTTTTGATACCCGTCCTACTATTTTAGTGGGTAATAATGCTGCCGGAAAATCCAACCTATTGGAGGCGATTTATCTTCTTTCTACGACAAAATCCTTGAGGGCAGAAACGGAAGAGGAATTGATCAAACAAGGGGAAGAATTTGCCAAAGTAGAAGGATTTACAGAAGATAATGGACTACTGGTGATTATTAACCGGCCCAGTAAAGATGTGCTTTTTAAAAAGAAGGTTATGGTAAATGGGATTGGCAGACGTACCGTAGATTTCATTGGAAACTTGCCGGCAGTTATTTTCTATCCTTCCGATATAAATATGGTGACAGGGTCACCTTCCTTGCGCCGTTGGCATCTTGATTTAGGATTGGCTCAAATAGATTCAAGTTACAAAAAAGCCCTAACTTTATATGAGCAATTTTTAACAGCCAGGAATAAGGTTTTAAAAAGGATTAGGGAAGGTTATGGCAAGAAAGATGAATTAGATTATTGGACTGATGGTTTAGTTGAGCAGGGAAAAGTAATTAGCGGAAAAAGAAAAGATTTTTTTGAGTACATTAATTCTTTGGAAGAGCCGTTAGGTAAATTTAAATTTGAGTATAGGCCCCGTGAAGTTACTGTTGAAAAATTAATGGAAACAAATGGTAGGGAGGTGGCTGCTGCTGCCACTTTGATCGGGCCACATAGGGATGACTTTGCCGTTTTACTGGAAGATAGAAATTTGGCCCATTATGGCTCAAGAGGGGAACAAAGAACGGCTACTTTGGCTTTTAAGCTCCTGCAGCTTGAATATATGGCCAAAGTTTTAGGCAAAAGACCAATTCTCTTATTGGATGATGTTTTTTCTGAGTTGGATGCACCTCATAGAGCTCATGTTGTAGAAATAGTAAGCAGGCAACAGACAATCATTGCCGCAGTAGAATTGGAAAACATCCCCAAAGATTTTTTAGATTCTGCCAGAATTCTCAGGATAGAGGATGGGAGGATTACTTCTTAATTCCCCAGCGGGAGGACAGGCGGGAAAGCTGGAAAGTAATAAGCACAGCCAAAAGCGTTACCAGTGCGGCATAAATAAATTTTGATAAAAGTCCTGAACCGGGTAATCTTGGTTCAATAAAGTCCTTAACCACTTGTTGGATAGTTTCATTCCAGGCCAAAGCTGCTGCCAAACCAAAGGCAGAGGTAGATAAAGTGATTAACTGTTTGATGAGTTCCCGGTGGAAAATAAACCCGGGGCCTTTAATTTTTGCCATGTATATGATAAATAATAACATATGCAAAACTTGATTAAACTACCGGGACTGATTGATGTTCATGTACACCTGCGGGAGCCGGGCGCCACTCAAAAAGAAGATTTTCAAACAGGAACCAGAGCCGCTATCGCCGGAGGCTATACTGCTGTTTTGGATATGCCCAATAATCCCATTGCTACTGTCACCCCGCAGGCGCTGCAGGAAAAAATTAATCTGGCTACCGGAAAAATATATTGTGATGTTGGATTTAATTTTGGGGCCGGCAGCAAAAGTGTGCAATATTTCCCGGAAGTCGTAGATAAAGTGTTTGGTCTAAAAGTTTATATGAACCAGACAACAGGGGATTTACTAATAGAGGACGAGATTGCTTTGGAGGCAGTTTTTTCCGGCTGGCCAAAGAATCAAGTAGTTATGGTGCATGCAGAGGGAGATACCCTGCAAAAGGCCATAGCTTTGGCTAAAAAGTTTGGAAATAAATTACATGTTTGTCATGTTTCACTAAAAGCAGAAGTTGAAGCGATAAAATCTGCCAAACAGACAGGGATGAAGATTAGCTGCGAATGCACTTGTCATCATTTGTTTTTGACTGATGAGGATGTTAAAAGATTGGGTCCATACGGGATGATGAGGCCGCCTCTTAGCAGTAAAGAAGACCAACAAGCACTATGGCAGGGGATTACCGACGGGACTATTGATATGATTGCCTCAGATCATGCTCCGCATACCAGAGAAGAAAAAGAAGGGGAAAAACCAGCCTATGGGGTGCCGGGCCTGGAAACCACCTTGCCCCTTCTTCTAACGGCTGTTAAAGATAAACGATTAAGTCTTGATAAGTTAATTGACTTGACTTATACAAATCCCAAAAGAGTTTTTAATATCCCTGATCAACCTGATACTTTTGTAGAAGTTGACACAACTATACGCTATACGCTGGACGCTGAACGCTTATATACCAAATGCCGCTGGACTCCGTTTGCAGGAATGAAAGTAACAGGAAAAGTTAAAAAAGTAGTTTTAAGAGGCCAAACAGTCTTTGACGGCCAAAACATTTTCGGCCCATATGGGCAACTCCTTACCCCATAATAACTATTGACAAACATGTTTGATAAGTATATAAAATAGACAATTATATATGGAGAGAAGTATATATAGACTTCCTGATGGGGATAATACACTTGGCAATCGATACAATTTCTCCCGAGAAGCCATAACCAAACCAGGCGATTATGATGATCTTCCTCGACTTGCTGAAGAGTTGGGTTTTTTAAGAGGTCCTGATGTTTCCACTAAACAATCTTACTGGCAGATTTTCGAACGCCCGGAGTATGATGTGCCTAATTTTCCAGATGGTTCTACCAAGATAAATTCCTCTCTAGCTCTTTATGATACAAAGGGGGAATTAACTCATGCCATCCTTAGAACTGCTAAAAAACCCTATTCATCTGACGAGTTTGCTAGAGATTTATCTGCTTTTACCAGACATTTCATTAAAAGACCTCGTTTATTAGGATTTCCTTCCAAAGAACTAACTAGATATAGAACTGTTATTGCAGCTATAACTGTTGGATCGATTATTGGAGGATTGGTAGCTTCCCATAATGTAGATGTGGGCGAGGAGTCTTTCTTAGCTTTTTTAAATGTGCTCAATGGGGCAGCTTTCGGCGGATGGGGCAGCGCAGGTTTATGGGCGCTTTCTGAAAGATATGCCAAAAGATCAATTTCTCATCCTGAACAATATATTGTTGGAGATGACGTTCGGAACACTCTTGAAGAAGAAGGTTATCATAGGAGGTTGGTAGAAGCATTGGTAGAAGCATACCAAAGCAGGGATTGACAGATGTTAGTTCACCAGTTAAACTAACAAATGATTTAAGGTCAGTTATGAGGAAATACTTTATCAGGAAATTAGTTGAAAAGATGGTTTAACCCCGCAGTGGCGGGATTTTTTTTGAAAAAATATGCAAAACTTTAAAGGGCGGGACATTATAGATATAAATGACTTTTCCAAAGAAGAGCTTTTATATGTTCTAAAAACTGCTAAAAAGTTTGATCCCAGTTTTGTTAAAAAAGACCGGTCTAACTACACCATTGCCCAAGGCAAAATTGCTGCGCTGCTATTTTTTGAACCATCCACCAGAACCGAACAGTCTTTCCGCTCAGCCGCCCAAAAAATAGGCATGGGGATAATAGGTTTTGATGATCCGGAAGCTACTTCGATGCATAAAGGTGAAACTTTTGAAGACACCATCAGGATTATGGATGCTTATGCGGATGTTTTAATTATCAGACATCCGGAAGCCTTTTCAGCCAAGAAAGCTGCGGATGTGGCGCAGATTCCAGTTTTAAATGCAGGAGACGGCCCGAATCAACATCCCACACAAACGATGTTGGACCTTTATACTATTTTGAAAACATTTGGCAGACTGGATAATTTAAAAATAGCTATGGTGGGCAACCAGAAGCATTATAGAACCATGCATGCTTTATCTGCAGCCATGTTTAAGTTTACGGGTAATAAAATTTATGGCATTTCACCAAAAGGACTGGAGATGCCGGATGAGTTTAAAACGAAAGATTATCAAGATGTGACTATCAATATGGAGAAGCTAAATGAAACACTGGCAGAAATAAAGCCGGATGTAGTTTATGCCGGCAGGATTCCCAAGGAGTATATGAAAGGAGATGCATCAAAGTATACTTACCGGATGAATATAAAAACGATGGAATTTTTACCCAAACATTGTATTATTATGCATCCGTTACCCAGGATTGATGAAATTGATCCTAACTTAGATACGCATCCAAATGCCATATATTTTGCTCAAGCCAGGAATGGTCTATATATCAGGGAAGCATTACTGGCTTTAGTGTTAGGAAGACTTTAGAAAAAGGGTAAACATTATGGATGGTAAATTAACTCTGTCCGATGGGACAGTTTTTTTAGGACAATCTTTTGGAGCGGATCAAACCACCTCAGCCCCGATTAAATCGGGGTCAGGCGAGGTGGTTTTTAATACCGGAATGGTTGGCTATCCTGAATCGCTGACAGATCCCTCTTATTTTGGCCAGATATTGGTGTTAACTTATCCGCTGCTCGGCAGTTACGGGGTGCCGGAAAAAAAATTCTGGGAATCAAAAAGAATCCAGGTAAAAGGTTTGATTGTTCAAAATTATATAGACAACCCGTCGCACTTTGAAAG
>JAUSHE010000009.1 GCA_030648435.1 Candidatus Daviesbacteria bacterium | reverse complement strand
TATTCCAATTCAAACTTTTCAGAAGTGGAATTTTCTCATTCAAAACGTGCCAAGAAAGAACAATCTTCACAATAAAATCATATCACGGACAAAAGTATCACGGTCAAGAATATAATGAAAAAAATGTCCACCCTTGGGGTGAAATAACTCGTAAAACACAGTAGACACGCTTAGGAAGGTTCATTCGTTTCGATGACGAATTTTAAGTGGGGGTGAAATGGTGCCACTCTGTTGGGAAGATTTCCAGCTTGTGGAATAACCCTCGGTCCATCTACATCCTCTGTCAATCTAGCTGAAGATTCCCCGCCACCAGGTATAGACTCTAAGTCTCGTCCTGTAGATCTATCTTGTTCTGAAGTCATAAACGTTTGAATAATATTACATCTTCACTTCAATATCAACTCCTGCAGGGATTTCAAGATGCATCAGGGAATCTATGGTTTTTTGGGTAGGCTCTATAATATCAATCATTCTTTTGTGAGTTTTTATCTCAAAAGCTTCTCTACTGTCTTTATCTGTATGAGGAGATGTTAAAACCGTTATTCGCTCAGTTTTGGTGGGAAGGGGGATTGGACCGGCTATTTTTGCTCCGGTTCTAAGGGCTGTATCCAACAGGGACTCACAGGTGTTATCCAGCACCCGATGATCAAAACTTTTAAGTTTAATCCTGATTCGTCCTCTTGGCATAGTATTAAAGTGCTAAGTGAACTAGTGATAAGTGCTAAGTCAAGTTAATTTTTTGATAATAGCACTTAACATTAAAATCACTTCTTTACACTCTCCAACCAAAGCATTATAAGTCATCTCGTCCAAATCTGCAATCTCGAATAATACAAACAACCAATATTCGGTTTCTCCAGCTTCTCCTCGGGCAATTTCTAATTTGGAAAGATAATTTTTACCTCTATGACTATAGTAGCCTTCCACAATATTTGCAGGCACTGAGAAAGCAGCTCTAAGTATTTGACTCCATATAAAAAAATTCTCTTTGTTGCGATTTGCTTTACGGGATAGTTCTAAAATTCTAATAGCTAATTTGTGAGATTTTTGCCAAACCAGAAGATCTTTATAACTTTGTATTCTGACTTTACCCTTTGCACTTATCACTTTGCACTCTTCATGCGACTATCTTGGTAATAGCTCCGGCTCCGACGGTTTTGCCGCCTTCACGGATAGCAAAACGCAGGCCGTCTTCCATAGCAACCGGAGTAATCAACTTACCGGTAATATGAACTGTATCTCCCGGCATGGCCATTTCCACACCCTCGGGAAGCTGGACTTCACCGGTCACATCAGTGGTCCTGATATAAAATTGCGGCCTGTAGCCTTTGAAAAACGGGGTGTGCCTGCCGCCCTCTTCTTTGCTCAAAACATAAACTTCAGCTTCAAACTCGGAATGCGGGGTAATTGAACCGGGCTTGGCCAAAACCTGACCTCTTTCCACATCGTCTTTTTCAATGCCCCGAAGAAGTACTCCGGCATTGTCTCCTGCCTGGCCTTCATCCAGCATTTTGTGAAACATCTCAATTCCTGTGACCACGCTTTTCTTGGTAGGCCTGATTCCGACAATCTCAATTTCCTCATTCACTTTAACCTTACCTCTTTCAATCCTTCCGGTTACCACTGTTCCGCGGCCTTTGATTGAGAAAACATCCTCAACCGCCATCAAAAACGGCTTTTCCACATCCCTGACAGGAGTCGGAATCCACTCGTCAACCTTAGTCATCAACTCCTCAATGGATTTGACTGCCTCAGCATCTCCTTCCAGCGCTTTTTTAGCACTGCCGCGGATAATAGGAGACTGGGGATCATATTCATATTTTTTCAGCAAATCTCTGACTTCTTCTTCCACCAGATCCAAAAGCTCCGGATCATCAACCATATCACACTTATTAAGATAAACTACAATTGCCGGTACTCCTACCTGTCTTGCAAGCAGTAAATGTTCTCTTGTTTGAGGCATTGGTCCATCCGGTGCGGAAACCACTAAAATGGCGCCATCTGTTTGAGCGGCGCCGGTAATCATGTTTTTGATATAGTCAGCATGGCCGGGCATGTCAATGTGGGCATAATGCCTTTTTTCTGTCTCATATTCCTGGTGGGAAATGTTGATGGTAATACCGCGGGCTTTTTCTTCAGGGGCGTTATCAATCTGGTCAACTGACCTTGCTTCAGCCAGGCCTTTGCTAGCCAAAACTTTGGTGATTGCGGCAGTTAAGGTAGTTTTACCATGGTCAACATGACCCATGGTTCCAACATTTACGTGCGGTTTGCTTCTGTCAAATTTTTTCTGTTCAGCCATAATTTTACCTTTAAAATCCAGCTTTCAAGCTGGAACGTATATAAATATACCTAATTCCCCTTAAAAATGCAAGAGTCAAAATTTACCGCTCTACCCTGCCTGTAAAGCCTGAGGTTTCAACGATCTTCTGAGTTATATTGGAAGGCACTGTTTCATAATGATCTGCTTCCATGTAATAAGTAGCCCGTCCTTGGGACATGCTTCTTATGGCTGTAGCATATCCGTGCATCTCTGCCAAAGGCACTAGC
>JAUSHE010000030.1 GCA_030648435.1 Candidatus Daviesbacteria bacterium | reverse complement strand
AAACCCACCAAAGTTGGGACAGAAGTTTTTTTGGTTTAATATAAAAATTTTGAGATAACCCAAAATATTATTGCCGGGTCGTCTAACGGTAGGACCTCTGCCTTTGGAGCAGATGATTTCTAGGTTCGAATCCTAGCCCGGCAACCAATTGTACGAACAGCATTTTTTAATACTTTAAACTATCGTAACAACTTAAATTAGGTTCCAACTGTAAAGAATTTTAGCTTCTGATATACTAAAACTGTGAGTTACTGGCAATCTTGGAAATATAAAAATCTTACGTTCTTTATCATTAGTATTGTCATAGCTATTATTCTTTCACGCTATGAATCATTTCACTCCTTACTCCTTAACCTAGGTAGTCTTGGCTATCTGGGAGCATTTATAGCAGGCATATTATTCGTTTCAACTTTTACTGTTTCTACCGGGGCAGTTATCCTACTCATTCTGGCGGAAACATTATCGTCCATCGAGATAGGGCTTATTGCAGGCTTAGGTGCGGTTGCCGGAGATTTTATTATATTCCGCTTTATCAAAGATAATCTAGCACAAGAGCTTGAATCTATTTATAATCATATTGATGGTAATCATCATTTGACCAAAGTACTACACTCAAAGTATTTTAGTTGGACATTGCCTGTTGTTGGAGCAATTATTATTGCATCACCATTTCCTGACGAAATAGGAGTAAGTCTTATGGGAATATCAAAGATGAGAACATACCAATTCTTGCTTATATCATTTGTGTTAAATGCTATTGGTATATTTTTAGTGGTTACAGCGTCAACAGTTATAAAACCTTAATTTGCGTAAGCAAAAACTTGATTTCTATAATACGTTCCAACATAGTCAACCAGAGCCAGCCAAATGGACGAACACTATTTTTAACAACTTTAGCTTATTATAACAAACTAAATTAAGTTCTAACTTTCAAAACTTTTAGCTTCTGCTATACTTGGAGTATGAAAACATCTAACGCACTTGATGTTGTTGCTAATTTGCAAAATACATCAGCAGAAGTATTCAAAACCATCAGCAAGAGTTTTGAAGTTGGATACAGCGAAGCTGAAATTGCGGCTTTAATAAAACTAGAATTTAGAAAAAGAGGAATTGTTGATTTTTGGTATGACGTGCCAATTATTGTTTTAATAGGAACAGAAAGATTTATTAGTGGAGCAAATGCAGATTATGCGACAAAAAGTCCCTCAGTAGATGCTGTGCTTAAAGACGGAAGTATCATCTACGTTGATGTGCATCCCCAAGACAATCAAACAAAAATATGGGGAGATTGGAATACTATGGCTGTATTTCATCCGAGAGTAGGTATTGATGATGAACAGGTTGCATTTTTAGAAGAAATACGAGAAATTCACCGGAAAGGTATAGCCCAGCTTACCCCTACTATGACAGGTGCAGATGTAATTAATTACTATTTCACTGCGTATAAGGAAGGTGGGATTATGCCAATTATTGGTAATAAACCTGATGTTGGACATACAGTTCATGCAGGAGTGAAGGTTGATGCTAAAAGGTTACTTTTGTGTGAAGAAAACACAACTCCTATCGGGGAACATATCTATGCAGTTGAACCTGCAGGCTATCGTCCTAAAAAATCAGGAGAAGGTGTAGTTGTGGGTAGATTTGAAGAATGTGTTTATATTCCAAAATTAGGTAATGCAATCCTACTTGGTAGTAAAGAACTTCTCGCATTAACCATTTAAAGATGCATAATACGTTCCAACATAGTCAACCAGAGCCAGCCAAGTAGTGCACCCCGGTGCGACAGGAATGCCTATTTAGGTTGATAACATTTGCTAATACCCTCAAATTATATAAAAAGTCTCGGACCGTTTAAATTCGTCTAATGAAACTGGCGTTCTGGGTGTCTATTTCTTAATGTGCAGATATTGTATGTGACCCAAAAAAGAGGTACAATCATGGTATGGCAGAACCTGAAGAAAAAATAGAAATAAAAGAAGCATTAATAGAAGATTCCAAATCTAACACACAGGCTGTTTCAATACCAGTGCCATATATAAACTCTTACGGAGCAATATCTAAAGCACTCGAGCGCATTAAAACAGCTTCTACCCCGGATAGGTTCACTCAGGATTTTTTATCTACAAAGCTAAATTTAAAAGGAGGATCTCCTAAGCCAATTATACCCTTTTTAAAGAGAACTGGATTTTTGAATGGAGATGGTACACCCACTGATTTATATAAAGAATTTAGGAACGATGCTCTTAGGGCGAAGGCGGCAGCAAAAGCTGTTAAAAAAGGTTATTCAGTGTTGTATGAAATTAATGAGTATGCGCACGATCTTAATGACAAAGATTTAGAAGGGGTAATTGTTCAAGCGACAGGTTTAAGTTCAAAATCTAGCACTGTAAGAGCTATATTAGGATCTTTTAAAGCTCTAAGAAGTTTCGCTCAATTTGAGGATGATGACATGCAGGGCGATGAGCAATCAGAGCCACGCGAATTAGAGAAAAAAACAGATAAAAACAAGTTCGACAAACCTCCTAAACAGCCTCTTGGACTTAAGCTGGGATACGTTATAAATTTAAATTTACCAGCGACTTCTGACATAGCAGTTTTTGATGCAATTTTTAAAAGTCTTCGAGAACATATATTAGAATAATGAGCGATTTAACTGCGGCCCTTAATAATTTCGGAATGACCAGTCAGCTTATTGAACACGACCTAGATAGAATTGAGAAAAAGTATGGTATTGATTTGGGTCGTGAATATCTTAAAATTATTGAGACTGATCAGGAATATTATCCCCAAATTGAACAAGACATTAGATCTGAAGCAGCTGCGATGGCCCCACATTATGAAGTTTTTTACTCACTAGAAAAAACGGTAAGGCGCCTCATTACTGATACTTTAGTGACAGCGGAAGGGGTCAATTGGTGGAGTAGCGCACGCATTCCTGTCGACCTACGTAACACCACAGAGGAAAGACGACAGAAAGAAATAGATTCCGCAGTTACTCCACGATCCGATGATCCGATTGATTTTTGTACATTTGGAGAGCTAGGTGAAATCATTAAGGTAAATTGGGATGTTTTCGCAGCATCTTTTTCGAGTATCAAGGCAGTAGAGCGTGTTATGGCTAATCTAAATACGCTCAGAAGTCCGATTGCCCACTGTAGTCCCCTAGCGGAGGATGAGATTTTACGCCTTCGTCTCACAGTGCGAGATTGGTTTCGACTCATGGAGTAGCGTTATAAGGACTAAACGGTGGCAGACCGGTATGCTCAACTAGGTGTCAAGCTATTCCACCCTCCAGGTGGACATTCTGCTATAATCTGCCCCGGTAAGAATATGGAATTATTAGTAGAGCGGGGCACAGAAAAATATGATGGGATTGCAGATCCCGGGTTCTGTAACTTTATTGAGGGATTTGATAGTCTTTTAGAAAAAAATAAGCGCGGATGGCCAATGCGGATATCGGACTTTCTGCATAACCCATACCCGCGTGCCTTAAGGTTAAGAGCGGAAGTTATGAGATGGTTATTGGCGGATGTGAGAAAAGAAGGAATAATGGATCTCGTACGTTCTTCAGTAATGCATGGCACAGTACCGGATAAATTTGATAAAGAGCGCTGTCTTGCGTTTGGAGCGCTTGTCTGGGTGATTGCTGAAAGAAGATATGAAGTTTCCCGGGAAACCCTGCCCTGGGAATCCATTGTTACGGATGCTAAGTCTCTCCTTGGGGAACACCCGCTGACTGAGTATTTACATCATCCAAATGAAAATCACCCGGTACAATCTGGAGAAACTATAGTAAGGCCCCGACGCCGTAAGCCTAAAGTAAAAATAGTAGTTGATGAAAATCTAGTAAGAATTGTGAATAAATTCCCTGTATTTGATCAGGAAGGACAAGCATCTGTGGAGAAAATGGATATAGATGCTGTAACTGAACTGCTAACCGGCCCTCCAGATAATTCATTAGATGGGGTTAATCCCATTCGTCATGCATCTGACCCTGTTATACAAGCTGTTGTGTTTATACTAAAAGCAAATTCATACAGATTAGCATCATACAAACAATATAAAGAACCATATGAAGAACCGTATTCCCTCTTTGAGTTCCGTCGAGGACTTGAACTATGTTTAGGGTATCTAACCGAAAATATAAATATCAGGAATGTTTATCAATTGGTTAAAGCAGTTGAACGGGCGGTACGAAGCGACCCGCTAAAGTACTGGAATTCTAAGAAATCTTCCGATCCGGGATCGGGGTAGCTTTGCGATCCGGTACACCCTGGAACAAAACTTGTTTTTTTAATAAATAGGTGATAGATTTATTTTCAATATGGGACGTTTAAAGGAAGTACTAGACCGATCAGGGTATAGACGGAGAACCAGTTAGAGATATTTATGCTAGAATTTCTCAGAGTATGAGCTATATTGAATTTGGAAGGCTTTCAGATGCGTTTTTAGGATTAAGGATTAGACTTGATGATAGAGATGGATTTATAGCAACAGCTCGAGATGTAGTAAAAGATTGTAGAGTATGTGAGCAGCTAAATTTATCCCCTGCAGAGGGTTATCTATTTCAATTATATTTTGCTTATTATTATGCGAGGAAAACTAATGGTCCTCCTGCAACTGAATATGATACTAGAAAGTTTATTAAGCAAGAGAAAATCGCAGACGAACTTTTAGAAAAAGCCCAAGTCCAAGCTAGTCTGGTGGATACTGATTCGATGTCTTCAGGTAACTCTGCCAGAGTAATGAATGTGGCAAATTTACTTTCTGCCACTTATACACAATCTAATAGAACGGATTTAGAAGAGTTGGCTAAACGAATGCAGGCTACTTTAGATAGATTAGTGTTATTAAGGTGAAGCCAATAGATCTCCCGATCAGGGATCTGGATAGCTTTGCGATCCGGTAGTATTTATCTCGTAAACCTCTGCCCTTGGTAAGTCTGACCTAATCGTATATCAATAGCTTGCCTCATGGCGCGTTCAGTGGGAGTAAGTTGCGGAGGAAGTGAGGATCCGAATTTTATTTTTGGGCAATCGGGACAATTACCTCTTTCATGGAAGAGCTCAAAATGTCTATCGTTACAGGTTACTGGTGGTCCTTTCACTTCGCAGATTCGTTCACTCATAGTTGCTTTTCCCTTCAGCTGCTTTCCTGATGACTCGTTCTGTCCAGCCCCAGTAATCTGCCCGCTCCAGCATATCTTTATGCCTTCTACTATTAGGATGTGCCTGTCCTGAAGCTGCGCTGAATTCATGAAACTGATTCAATGCAAAATCCGCCACTCCTGCCAGAGTGATGCTTTTAACGACATCTGCTTTCGTTTCCGTTCCATCCTTGCGATAACGGTCCTGAGTTATATCCTGCCATTTTTTAAACTCTCCGGCGCAATATCTTGCGAGAAGTTCAATATCCCAGCTTTGCTCCTTAAATGTTTTTAGTCTAGAAGATGGTAAAACCGAACTAAGATACCTTCTCATCAAGCCCTGTTCAAATCTTTGAATTTCAGGATCTGCCGGCTGCTTCTCAGGAGAAGTATTAAAAGTTCCTTTTCGCAGTGCCCTATCAATGTCTGCAATTAGATCATGTACATTAAATTCCAAGCTCATAGTAGTTTATTTTACACTTAAACTAACAAATTTTCAACTTTACAAACAGGTTCTTCTGTACTAAGATTGGATTATGGTCTGGATTCATCGGTTATATGTCCTATTTTTAGGCATTATTCTTTCTATTACCACCGGATTTGGAATTGCCGCATTTTATCCTCAGCCTGTCAGGCCGGCCGACCCTTTTTCTTTAAGTAGTACTGCTATCCCGAAAAGCTGTTATTCAACACCTGAAGCTCAAGCCGCAGCCAATTGCCAGGTTTTGTTTCAAAAAGAACAGGACACCCAACAGGAAGATAGTGTTTCAAGGCAAAAATATGATGAAGAGATGAAAGCATTCCAAAATAAAAATGCAGGCTATACGCGGACCGCAATATTTTTCGGGATTGCCATTGGCGCCATATTTGCCATTTCGGGGATCGGCTTAATCAGGCTGTCAAAATTAGTTGCCGCCGGACTTTTGCTGGCCGGTGTTTTAACCGCAGTGCTAACCAGGCTTTTAATCGGCCTTGCATCCCTGGGGGCCTCTGCCGCAGGCAATGCCGGGGCAGACACAGTCTCTTACATGGAATTCGGCATACTGGCTGTTTTGTCAGCTGTCGTGATTGCGGTTGGGTTGTACAGCCTAAAAGACCGTTAGTATATTATTTGTATCCTTTTGCCTGAAGACTGAAAAGTTGAGCATATTTCCCTCTCAGTTTCATTAATGCGCCATGACTCCCCTGTTCAATTACCCGGCCTTTATCAACTACCAGGATTTTGTCTGCCCTTCGGACTGTTGAAAATCTTTGGGAAACAAAAACTAAAATCTTATTTTTAGATATTTTCATCAATTCGTTAAATATCTTTTCTTCTGCTTCCGGGTCAACATTTGAAGTCGGTTCATCCAGAATTAATATTTCCGCCTTTTTCCTAAAAAGCATTCTGGCAATTCCAACTCTTTGCCATTGCCCTCCGGATAAGTTTACTCCCTTATGAAAATGAGGTGACAGTGGATTTTCATATCCTAAAGGCAGGCTTTGTATATATTCATGAATGCCGGTCTTCTTCGCCGCCTCCATTATTTCTTCCAGATTTTCTACCCTGTCTATGTCACCAAATCCAATAGACTCTCTTGCGGAAAATGAATAATCCTCAAAATCCTGAAACAAAACAGCAAATTTACCTTGATATTTCGGATAGTTTAATTTTTTTATATCCTGCCCGTCCAGCGTTACTGTTCCCAAAGTTGCATCATAAAACCTCGCCAATATTTTGATAAGAGTTGTTTTCCCTGCTCCGTTTTCTCCTACAACAGCAATCTTCTCTCCTTCAAAAAAAGTTGCATTAATTCCTTTCAGTATCCAATCGCTATCTTCTCTATATTTAAACCAAACATCTTTTATTTCAATACCTGTTTTAATCTTTCCCGGAAGTATCCCGCCTTTGGAGTTTATCACCGGCTCTAAATTTAAAAACCAGGTTAAATCAGATACGAAAACGTAGTTTTCATATATTTCTAAAAAAGAGCTGGTAAGACTGGAAAAGTTTTGGGATGCAGCAAGGAGAGACCTTAAAAAGAATTCATAAGAACCAATGCTGATCCTTACACCTATTGCAAGATATACAAGATATATGTTTACACCTGCGTAAAATAACAATGAAGGAATATAAGTATAAGTTTTAGCAAGTTCCTGCTGCTTATGTATCTTTGCTTCGCCTGTCATAACCTCAGTGTGTACAATTCTCATTTTTGAAATTAAATACCGGCTTAAGTTAAGTATCCTAAGTTCCAGATGATTTTTAGTTCTTATCAAGTAATGAGCTATGTGTCCTCTGATTCTGTGTTTTGCGGAAACCTCAAATTCAAAGTCATACCATTTTTTAATAAATTTCCTATCAACAAAGATCCACGGCAGAGAAACAAGTATTACGCCTGCTGCTACCAGCGGGTGTAAAAAATATAAAATACCAACTGAGGAAATAAATCCGGCTAAATAATTGGGTATATCCGTTAAAGGCATTACTAATCCCCAAGCGCGGCGTCCGGCCTCCCGTTCTATCTTATTAAATTTATCCTGAAACTCGGGATCTTCAATGGTGGGAATATCCAATTTTGAAAGTTGACCGGCAATTAACAACTCGATTTCTATATGAAAATTTTTAGAAGCGTATTGTCTAAAAAATCCCAAAAAGCCGCTTATAATATTTCGGGTAAGCTCAATCAAAATCCTGCCAATGATTAAAAATGAAATTGAATATATAACATTTTTCCACACCGGGCTGCCAATATTCTCAACAATTCTGTCTAAAATAAGTTTCTCTAAATAAAATGCAGGGAAAGTAAGAAGACCCCACAGAAGACTAAGAATAAAAATTAAGATTGTCAAACGGGGGTTTATTTTCCACAATAACTTTGATACCTGGCGTATTGTAAATATAGCTTGCTGAAACTCGTCTTTGTGCATCGGTTTGTTTTCCTAGACGTGTAGACTAGCGCCAGTCGATTGGCTCTACACCCTGGTTCAAAAGATACTTATTACATTGACTAAAGTGATGATTACCGAAAAATAGCGGCGCAGAATACGGAGACGGATGCCCGGATGTCAGCACCAGATTTTGATCCCTGTTGATTGACTCACCTTTGGTTTGCGCATATTTTCCCCACAACATATATACCAGATGAATGCGTTTGGCATTAAGTGTTTGGATCACAGTATCGGTAAACTGTTCCCAGCCAATCCCGCCGTGAGAAGCCGGTTTGTTTGCCAATACCGTTAGTACACTATTTAACATCAGAACACCCTGGGTTGCCCAACGAATGAGGTCTCCTGATGGCAGGGGTTCGATTTTCATGTCGCTTTGTATCTCTTTAAATATATTTTGAAGCGAGGGCGGCAATGGTATTCCTGTGTTGACAGAAAACGATAATCCGTTAGCCTGGCCTGCTCCGTGATAAGGGTCCTGCCCGACAATAACAACTTTTACCCGGTCCAGCGGGCAAAGATCAAATGCCCGGAGGATCTTCCCTGCCGGCGGATATACTTTTTTAATTTGGTACTCCTTCCGCACTTTGGCAGTCAATTCTTGCCAATATGGTTTCAAGAACTCCGGTTCCAGCGCTTCTTTCCATGTCGGATCAAGTACTATTGCCATTGAAGTGATTATACTTATAATATAGTCGTATGAATAGAAAGCAATCGGAAGCCTGACAATGATTAAAGCTTCCCATATTTCAAAAATTTACCGCAACGATTTAATCGAAACTACAGCTCTATCTGATATTTCCTTTGAGATTAAAAAAGGTGAATTTGTGGCCATCATGGGTCCTTCCGGTTCCGGCAAGTCAACTCTGATGCATATTCTGGGCGCCCTTGATACCCCGACTTCCGGCAGTTACATACTAGACGGCGAGGAAGTGTCAAAACTGTCTGATGATAAGTTAGCCGAAATCAGAAACCGCAAAATTGGCTTTATTTTCCAGGCATTTAATTTACTGCCACGGACTACTGCTTTAAAAAATGTTTGCCTGCCAATGATTTATGGCGGGATACCGGAAAAAGAGCGCCTGGAAAAGGGAAAAAAATACCTGGAAATGGTGGGTTTGGGAGACAGATTAAACCATACCTCAAATCAGCTGTCAGGCGGGCAGCAGCAAAGAGTAGCCATAGCCAGAGGGTTAGTGATGAATCCGGCAATTTTACTGGCCGATGAACCAACAGGCAATATTGCTTCCAGCCAGGCTGCGGAAATTATGGAGATTTTCCGGAAGTTAAATAAAAAAGAAGGCCACACCATTGTCATGATTACTCATGAGAGCGATATTGCCAAATACGCCAAAAGAATAATTTATCTTAAAGATGGAAAAATATGGTGAATTATCCTAACCTGCTTCATCAGGATTTATAATTCCAAAAGATCCATTTATTCCCCAGTTTTTTTAACTATTTTATTATATGCCTTTAGATATTCCTCCGCCATCTTATTTGCTGAAAATGATTTTTCCGCAAGAACACGACAGTTGTTCCGCATTTCCTGATATTCCTTTTCCGGCATTGAATAGATTTTTTCTATTGCTTCACACAATCCGTCAACACCTGTTTTTTTAATTATCCAATTTCCCCGAATATCATTATCCGATGGGTTGACTAAGAACCCTGTTTCCCCATCCTTAACAATTTCAGGCACAGAACCCCGGGCGTATGCTACTATTGGTGTACCACAAGACAAAGATTCAATAAGTACCAGTCCAAATGGTTCCTCCCATTGTATCGGGAAAAGAAATAACTTGCTTTTCTGATAATATCTGATTAGATTACCGCGCAAGCTATCGAATTTTACAGAAACGTATTGCTCAATCTGAAGTGAGGCAGGCAATTGCAGTGTTTTTTCCAGCCAGTCCGCCTCTTCCTGTTTTTTAATCACAAACACGTTTGTTATTTTCTTTGTCTTTTGGACTACGGCAAATGCAACATCAAGACCTTTTGCCGGGATTCCCCGTCCACTCCACATTATTGAATCGCCACCACTAGCGTCAAATGCAAATTGCTTTGTATCGATACCGTTGTAAATTGTTGCTGCGAAGGGCAGAAAAGGTAATTGTTTTCTTTGGAAATTACTCAGAGAAATAAAATAAACATTCTCAAGATCTTTGAACAATGTAAAATAGCGCTTTACGTATGCCTTATCAAACGTGTGGTGAATTGTTATGATAACCGGTCGGGATATAAACCGGGCAAATGGTAAAACAATATCACCATCTCCAATATGCACATGATAGATATCAAATTCATCCTTCATTGAAAATGCTTTGGAAATCAAAGCTAATTCAAAGATGATATTTTTTTCTTGCGGTATAGTTAAATCGTGAGACGTTGGGTATTTTTCGATACTCTCAATCCGGACGGGTAGGTCAGAATCCCCTGAGCAAAAAGCAGTTATCGATAATTCTGTATTACCTGTTCGTTTTGCCAGGCTTTCCACCAGCATGCGAAATACGATTTCAGTGCCTTTTTTCGTATCTGCTCCGATATGGAATCTATTTGAAGTAAGAATGGCAATTTTCATAGATTAGTAATGGTTTTTAAAAGCTCTGCGGACCATCTGTAGATATTATAGTTTTTAATAACTTCTCTCATTCCTCTCATTCTTTTGGTTTGTTCAGAGGGTGATAATTCTAAAGCTGTTTTAATCGCCTCTGCTGTTTGCTCGCCGTTATAAGGATTTACAATTAAAGCTTCTTTAAGTTCCCTTGAGGCGCCTGCGTATTGGCTTAGAATTAATACTCCTTTTTCGTCATTTCTTGCGGCAACGTATTCTTTTGCCACCAAATTCATTCCGTCGTGCAAAGGAGTTATAAGACAAAAATCAGCTGACCTGTAAAATTCTTGGATTTGAGTATGGTCTTGATATTGTTCCAAAAGCACAATTGGTTTCCAATCTTTTGCCTTAAATATATTATTTATTCTTTCCGTCTCTTTTCTTACCTCAATTGCAAAATCGCGGTATTTCTTAACTTTGGTTCTGCTTGGAGCGGCAATCTGGATGAAAGTGAACACTCTTTGATATGAGGGAAATTTGTAGAGGAAAATTTCAATTGCTTTTAGGCGTTCAAGAATGCCTTTAGTATAATCAAGCCGGTCAATCCCCAAGCCAATGTATTTTGTTTTGATGCCTAACTTCTTTGTTAATTCTTCTTTTTCATTCTGGTGATTTTGTTTTTCAGAACCGTTTGGAAAGGAGATGCTGATGGGAAATGGTTTAACAAAAGAGATATGGTTACTTCTGGTTACTGTAAATTGTTCGAAATTTATCAAAGCCTCAAGTTCTCTACCTACTGTTTCAATAAAATTATTACAATGAAGCTGGGTTTGAAATCCTAGAAGATCTGCTCCAAGCATACCGTCCAATATTTCTTTTTTCCATGGACAAATACTGAAAGATTCCGGATTTGGAAAAGGAATATGCCAAAAGATTCCTATGACGGCTCCCGGTCTTTGCATCTTGACCATTCTTGGAACCAGAGCCAGATGAAAGTCCTGAATCAGAACAATTGGTCTGTCCTGGTTTTTTATTTCAATCAAAATAGTATCGGCAAATTTCTGATTTACCTTTTTATACTCTTCCCAGTCTTCTTTTCTGAAAGTCGGCCTATTGTGAGCAATATGACAAAGAGGCCATAAGCCCTCATTTGAAAAGCCGTCATAATACCCTTTCTCTTCTTCCTCAGTTAACCAGATCCGCCTAAGAGTATACTTTGGTTCCTCGGGTGGAACTTTTATTTTGCTGCTTTGATTTACAACCAATTTATCAGCATTTCCCGATCCATGGGCAATCCACATGCCGCCGCAAGCCTGCATAACCGGCTCAATTGCGGTTACCATACCGCTTGCAGGAACATAGTAATTTATGTTTCCTCCGTTTTTTGTATGAATATATGGTTCCCTGTTTGAAACCATGAAAATAGTTCTTCCTTTCAAAATATCTTTAACAAATTCTTTTAAACGCTCCGCTGTCCACGGGGAATCCAGTTTCTCAAGCCGCATCCTGGCTTCCTCACTGGCAGAAATTCTGGCTTCCATCAAACTATTTCTTATATTTGAAATTTCTTTTACAAGCGGTCGGAAGAAGAAAGAGCTGGTTTGCATATTGGAATTCTGTTCCGGCCCTCCCATTCTTGCCAATTTTAGTGTTTCTACCAGACCGCGGATTGGTTCATAAATAATCCACCGCAGTAAAAGCACGACAGCAAAGGACAATAAAGATGCCTGGATGAGCAATCTTATTAAATTATTTTTCCAGATTTCAGTCAAACGGTCGTCAATATATCCGGCATTTTGTATCACCATTAATGCTCCGACTACGCTTTTATCGTCATGTAAAGGAACTGCCAGAACGTAAACTTTTTTTCCTCGCTGTGTCTCAAAGTCACCGGTTACCTTATCTGAGTCCATAGCGTTAACAATGATCTGGGTAGCTGAAGAGGTTGCTTCGGGGGCGGTAGAAGAGAATGCAATTACTTTATTTTTATTGTCATAGATTCCAAGTCCCGCAAATCTTTCCTTATCGGTAAATCTTTCTATTACGCCTTGTAAATAGATCTCTGATTTATTAACAAAATTTGGTTCAATTGTTTCCTTGAGGCTTTCGGCAAGCAGAGTTGAACGGTACAACAGATCAGATTTGAGCCTGGCTTCTTCCTGCCCCACCTGATTAACGGTAAAAGCGACTACAATTAAACCAATTATAGTTACTATTACCAAAAGTACAGCAATAATTTGTTTCATTGGTATATTTTACAACATGTAACCTAATTTCCTTGAAAAAAATCATAAATTGCTTTAGAAAGTAATGCTGATCGCTCCCGGGCTCCGGCAGGAAAATCACTTTCAGACATTGCAACAATAATGTAATCACCCTTTTCCGTATAAACTATTCCTGCGTCATGCTTAAACCAGCCGACATCTCCTGTTTTATGGGCAACATTGGTTCCCTCCGGCAAATATTTTGGCAGGCCGTCGTTGAGCTGCTGACCTTTTAACAAATCAATCATTGCTGCGCTATATTGTTCGTTGACCAGTTTTCCTTGATATAATTTTTCATAAAAAAGAGTGATGTCGGATGGAGTAGATTTTGGTGTATCTCCGTCTGTACCAACTGATGATTCGTTAAGTCCGTTTTCTTTCAAAAAAGCTGCAACGGAGGATAGTTTTATCTTTTTAGTTAAAGCGAGCGCAGCATAATTGTGCGAAATTGAAATCATTTGAGTAAGAGCGCTGGCGATAGTGAAATTCACGACTCCTTCTGTAAGCTCTGCCTCATCCGGGCTTAAATTAAATTCATTATTTAAGCCGGCTATGTCTTCGCTTAACTGAGAATCTTCTGTTAACTTTCCGTCCTGAATTTGCTTATAAACAGTAGCCATAATCCAGAGTTTATAAAGACTTCCTGTTTCAAATAGCTTTTGGTCATTAAGATAATATGATTGCTCCGTTTTAAAGTTTTTAATCACAATGCCATAAGTGCCTTTTGCATCTTTTAGTGAATTTTCAACAGTATCCTTAAGTGATAAAACTTCTTCCTTGTGGGCCTTGAATCGGAGGAACTGATCAAAGACTACCAACAAGCTGGCGCACAGAAAAATCAACAGGAATAAACGGAAAATATTCATTTTATATTAAAAGATGTTCAAGCAGGATTTTCAGGCCAATCAGGATTAAGACCACTCCGGCAATAATTTCGACTTTCTTATCTAAAGTCACACCCAATTTTTTTCCGAACAAAAATCCAAAGAAGCTGGATATAAAGGTCACAGATCCGATTATGGTGACTGACAGAAGAAGAGGAATTTTGAGTAAAGGCAGTGTTATTCCCACAACAAAAGCATCAATACTGGTGGCGATAGCCAGCAACAGGAGGATTCTTGTATCAATAATATTTTTATGATTGGTCTTTTCTTTTGAGGTTTCCCGTAACATGTTTATACCGATTCCGGAAAGCAATGCAAAAGCAATCCAATGATCAATTGAACTTACTGAATTCTTCATTATTCCGCCGATAAACCAGCCGATTATTGGCATGGCTGCCTGAAAAATTCCGAAAAAGGCAGCGATCTTTAAAGCATGGATAATTTTTGCGTCTTTTGATTTTATTCCCCCGGCAATGCTGACACCAAATGCATCAAGAGACAAGCTAATAGCGATCAGAAATATTTGCAGCAACATAGATCAAATGTGGTCTTCAGTGTCTGTCAAGGCTTCCTGTTTTGTTTTATGAATTGTTTTATCCCGGTGTTCACTTGGTGAATAAATTGTATACAACTTCAGTTTTTTGTCAGAAGAAGTATTCACAATATTATGCTCAGTTCCGGCCGGTACTACTATTGCCGAACCATCTGTCAGCATAGTTTCTTCTCCGTTTAAAATCGCTTTTCCCTCCCCACCTTCTATTCTTAAAAATTGATCAACACTTTCGTGAACCTCCATGCCAATTTCTTCCCTTGGTAGTAAACTCATCACCACCAGCTGGCTGTGTGGTCCGGTAAACAAAACTTCCCGGAAATATTCATTCTGCAGCGTTTTTTCTTCTATATTAGTTACATATCCTGCCATTTTCCTCACCCCCTTTTAATATAAAGATAATAACATACTTAAGCTTCCCTTGACATGATTTGAAGGAATGATATAATTATAGGATATGTCACCGGATCGTCTTCCGTATTCAGTTTCAGTGAGTGTAGTAGTAAATAGTCCTACCGATATGATATAGGCGGAATACTACACGATATCGGCTGCGGACGGTTTGAAGAATTAGGTGCATTTCTTATAGGTGGTCAAGGAGCAGAAATCAACTATAAGCCCTCTGTGCCAATGAGGCCTTTGCTGGAAAGATGTTTTATGCTTGCTTATCAGCTAGCAGGAGAAAATAACGGTAATCCACCACAGCAATGTCGGGAGCTATACCGACAATTAAAAGAGAAAGGCGTGACACCCATTGATCCTAAAACCATAGGTGAAATGTGGCGCAGGGTAATTTTGGATATTCAGGAAAAAGAGCCTGACCTGCTTCCTTAAACAACTCCAATACCCAAGGCAAATATAACTATCATCAGAATAATATTCTTAAATTTCATTCTCAATAGTATATAATAATATTCGTGGATATTGTATCTATTATTTTAATAGTTGCCGGATTAATTCTTTTTGAGACGGTTTCCTCAATCGATAATGCCGTAATTAATGCCGAAGTGCTTTCAACTATGAGCCAAAAAGCCAGGAGATGGTTTTTGCTGTGGGGGCTTTTGATTGCGGTCTTTTTGCTTAGGGGTCTTTTACCATGGGCAATAGTTTGGGCTGTTAATCCTTCTTTAGGTCCAATAGGGTCGTTTACTGCAGCATTAAGCAGTGATCCGGCTGTGGCGGAAGCAATTGAGAGTTCCAAGCATATTCTACTTGCAGGGGGAGGGATATTTTTGGTTTTTCTTTTTTTCCACTGGCTTTTTCTGGAACCCAAAAATTACGGTCTCCGTGGCGAGCGATTTTTTCATTCTAAAGGAGTCTGGTTTTATGCTGTAGTTTCTATAATTTTGGCAGTCATTGTGTGGTTAGCTATACACAAAGATCCATTGATGGCTTTTGGGGCAGTAGTCGGTTCAACTGCTTTTTTTATCACTCACGGCTTTAAAGAAAACGCTAAGTATGCTGAGGAAAAGCTGATGAATAAAGGCAATACCGGTTTATCTGATATGAGTAAGATACTATACCTTGAGGTGATTGATGCGACTTTTTCTATAGACGGCGTTGTGGGAGCTTTTGCTTTTACTTTATCCGTGCCCCTGATTTTGTTGGGTAACGGTATTGGCGCGCTGGTGGTCAGACAACTCACTATTTCTAATATAGACAGAATCAAAAAATATATTTTTCTGAAAAATGGTGCTATGTACTCAATTTTCTTTTTGGGCGCTATTATGCTTTTGGATGGGTTTGGGCTTAATATTCCCTCCTGGTTTACTCCTTTTGTAACAGCATTAGTGGTGGGTTATTTTTTCCTAAAATCCAAAAAGGCCTTAGCTTAATGCGCGGTAGATTGCGTGATTATTGCGTGATAATTATGGTATAATTAAACCATGCTGCGACCCCAATATAGTATTACCTCTACCATACTTTCCCGTATTGCAGAGATTGCAGAAATTAAGGCTGCTGTGGAGCGGTCCCGCGTTTTGCCTTTAAATGAAGCCCAACTAAGGAGGCAGGCTATTCTTAGAATGGCTCATACCTCAACTTCTATTGAAGGGAATAAACTTGCCCAGTTTGAAGTGGGAAAAGTACTGGAGGGTAAATCTGTCAGAGCTCCGCAAAAGGATATCCTGGAAGTAGAGAATTATTACAATGCACTTAAAACGCTGGATGAGATGAGCAGGAAAAAGGGCGATATTACAGAAGAGGAAATTCTAAAGCTTCATAAACTAGTAATAGGTGGATTAGTGGACAAAGAAAAAACAGGAAGATACAGGCCGTCTGATGTGTATGTGTTGGATGATTTAGGAGATGGAAGGGAAATGCTGAGGTTTAAGGCTCCCCCTGCTCCGCAGGTAAAAAAATTAATTAATGATCTGTTAGCATGGCTTAAAACTTCAAAAAAAGAAGATATTCATCCCGTTGTCCGTGCAGGTATACTGCATCTGCAGTTTGTGACTGTCCACCCTTTCACAGACGGAAACGGCCGGGTAGCAAGGCTATTAACACAACTGCAGCTTTATCGGGATGGCTGGGATCTTCGGAAAATCCTGGTGCTTGAGGATTACTACAACAGAGACAGGATGTCTTACTACAATGCGGAAAACAGGGCACAAGGTAAAAACTATCAGGAAGATATGGATTTTACTTCCTGGCTGGAGTATTTCACCACCGGGTTCTTGGTTGAGGCGCGGAAAGTTTTGGAACAAATTCAGTCCATTGGTTTTGGCAAAAAGAGCAAAAAGAGCGAGCAGATCTTTTTGGACCGTAATGAGATTCAAATTATGGACTTTATAACTACAACAGGCAGAATTACTTCAGAAGATGTTGTAGATGTTTTAAAAGTAGCTAAAAGAACCGCTCAACTAAAATTAAAAAACTTATCAGATAAAGGTTTGCTTAAATTAGAGGGCAAAGGCCCAAGTTCTTACTACGTCTTTGTTAAATAATTGCGTGATTCACTGCGCGATAATTGCGCGACCCGCCTGCATCGCTATGCGAAGCATTGCGGGCAGGTTATTTTGGGGTATTTGCTTTTGGGGTATGTATATGGGAGAATTAAGAAGTGAGTAGAGTGTATTTAGTGTTTTTTAAGTAAATTCACCTCCACAAATCTAAAAAGAAAGAGAGGTGAATTTTTATCAATAACAGAAAATTGTTCGTAGGTTCGCTGCCTTGGTCAATTGACGATGCCGGACTTGCTGCGCTTTTTGCGCAAGCAGGTACAGTTGCTACAGCTCAGATCGTAAAAGACCGTGAAACAGGACGTTCACGCGGTTTTGGTTTCGTTGAGATGTCTTCTGACGAAGAGGCTCAAAACGCAGTCAAAAACTTAAATGGTACAGATGTTGAAGGTCGTAAGATCGTTGTTAACATTGCAAGGCCTAGAGAAGATAGATAAGCAAAGCTTGCTCTCCTCCGCTTTGCGGAGTAGAGTAAACTCCTTTGGGAGTTTTCAGGAGGCTATTTCCAGTTTTGGCAGTAGCCTCTTTTTTATGAGAAAACTTAAGGCGTAATTTACGATCACATATGATGCAGCAATGCCTGTTGCAAAGAGCAATCTTTCAGCAACTACAATTGGAGGAAGACTTCTCCAAACTGCAGCAGGTAAATTAAATGTCCAAATCCAGAGAGCTCCGCCGACTGCGTGAGCAGTGAAAGTTGATCCTAAACTTCTGAAGAAAAGATTATCCCTTTTAAAGTAAGCAATTATCGGAATAAACCAAAACATTAAGGCATATTGAGGAACCTGCCTGCCGATTGGGTGAGCAATGAAAGCTATAATTGCCAGAACAGGTATTATCAGTAATCCTTTAGTGGTGAGCGAAGTCGAACCATTCTTGGAAGCCAGCGCAAAATATAAAACAGCAAACAGGGTCGGGAATAATCTGATTACAGATCCTGTTGTAAGAGGCGTATTTTTGATAAAAAGATTAATCACTTCAACTGCAAATACGGATGCTATACCAAAAACAGGTCCTAAAAATCCCCCTGCCATGGGAGCAAAAAAATCAAACAAAGTAAAAGATACATTTGAACCCATGACTTTGTTAAAAGGAATTTGTAGAGCCATAAAGCCTACTACTGAAAATAAACCTAAAAAGAATAATTTTTTCTGCAAGTTAGTCATTGAAGTCATAAGAATAATAGACCTTCTTCCAAATGTCAATACTTTTTTGTTACAATACCTAAATTGCTGGTGTGGCGGAATGGCATACGCGCCCGCCTTAAGAGCGGGTGCCCAAAAGGCATAAGGGTTCGACTCCCTTCACCAGCACTTTTTGTAAACGGGGACTAGTTCATCGGTAGAACGCCCGCTTTGGGAGCGGGAAGCACAGGGTTCAATTCCCTGGTCCCCGACTGAGTCATCGAAGGAGGAGGAACAGGGATAAAGAAGGAAGCGCCATTGAACTTGTTCAAGGCGACCCTATCTTATTCCCTGGTCCCCGACCGAACCAGTCCATAGGACTGCAAAAAACGCGAAAATTTTAACACGCTCCTCGCCAAAGGCGAGGCAAAGAACTTTTTTCCGTATTGCAATATGATCATTTTTGTGAAATACTCTAAGTAAATGGAAAAGAAAATAAAAGCTAGCTACCTTTACATTTATCGCTGGATACGAGAGAGAGAGAGAGAGTAGGAAAATTTACAGTTTTAGTTTTAGCACTACTTTTAATTATTGTGCCTCTTGCGGTTTTAATTATTTCATATATTATAACCCCGACAATAGTATATGCAGCGCAATCAAGAGTAGGTCTTGGAACGGCTGATGCTTTTGCTGTTTTGGCCGGTTCCGGTATAACCAATACCGGTGCGACGACTATTTCCGGAGATGTAGGGACATTCCCGACTACGACTGAAACCGGCTTTGCAGGTCTTGTCACATTTTCAAGCGGCGCTAATCATGTGGGCGATGCGGTTACCCAGGGAGCCAAAAATGATTTAGTGACGGCATATAACGATGCTGCCGGAAGGACACCGGTTACAACCAGAGCCACTGATCTTGCCGGAGCAACTCTGACAGCCGGGGTATATGACTCTGCCGATACTACGTTTGAGATAACAGGAGGCGGGACCCTGACGCTCGATGGTGGGGGGGACGCGAATGCAGTTTTCATCTTCAAAATGGGCACTACCCTTATCACTTCATCCTCCAGCAAAGTTGTTCTTACTAACAGCGCCCAAGCATGTAATGTCTATTGGCAGGTTGGTAGTTCCGCAACACTTGGTACCAGTACCAATTTCATTGGAAATATTCTGGCTTTAACATCTATTACTCTAAATACAAGCGCAACCGTCAACGGAAGAGTGCTGGCGCGTAATGGCGCAGTTACAATGGACACTAATACTATTACCAGAGCTGACTGCGCAGCAGGAACTACTGGTGCCAGTGCCGCCGCCGCAACTTCAGTTTTAGTTAACAACACAACCTCAGTTCCGGCCGCTCCTTATTGTCCACCTCTTGCCAGTACTATAGTTTCACCATTTGTAATTGAATCAAGAAGGGTTAGTCCCAATAGTATCTTTTTTAGCTGGGGTCCACAATCAGGAACAGATTTGTTTAATATTCAATATGGTTTTGAACACGGAAAATGGTTATACAATGTTGACGTAACCGGATTTTCAACGACCATTAATGATCTTCCTCCTAACCAGCCCATCTGGGTTCAAATCGCAGGTAGAAGTACTTGCAGAATAGGAAGTTATGGGGTATCAAAGCTTATCGGAGGGCCGAAACTGCCAAATACAGGCCTCGCTCCTCGTGAGGACAATATTTCATGGTACATCCCGACCGGCATCTTCGGGATTTCATTCCTTCTTATTTTAATTCAAAGAAACACAAGATTTTCATCCCTGCATTGAAAGCTTACGTTAGACCACTGTTACTGGTTGCCTTCGCAGTCTTCTCACTACTACTTCTTTTTCATTTTACACAAAGTACTCGCGAGAAATCAGCACCCCAATCAGTTGCCCAAACCGAGGTAGTAGCTAAAATCTCTGTAGGATCGCCTGTGCGTCTTACGATACCCGCAATCAATGTTAACGCCGGTATTCAGTATGTAGGCGTTAATCCTAAGGGAGAAATGGAAGTTCCCAGTAATACCGTCGACGTAGGATGGTTTAAGCTTGGAGCGCTTCCAGGGGAAAAGGGTAGTGCTGTGATTGCCGGGCACATTAATGGGAAAAATGGTGAAGAGGGTGTATTTTATAATTTGTATAAGCTAAAAGAAGGGGACAAATTGCATATTGAAGACGATAAAGGGATATCTACTACCTTCATCGTCAGGGAAAGCCGTACCTATAATCCAGGCTATGCGGAGGATGTATTTAGCTCAAACGATAAGGCGCGTCTCAATCTTATCACCTGCGATGGTGTGTGGGACGGAGTTAAAAAAAGCTATACTAAACGATTGGTGGTATTTGCAGATGCTTTTTAGTGTATGATAAATATATGGCAACATTAATTGTTACTGTTTTGTTTGGACTTATTATTGCTTACTTTGCTATTCAAAACACAGCTGTTATCTCACTTAATTTCTTAAACTACACAGCGGGTATTCCCGCTTATATTGTAATAGTTGGCGCACTCCTCGCTGGACTGTTTCTTTCCTGGACTATCAGTTTTGTAAACGATATAGCAACTGGTTTTACTATGCGGGGGAAAGACAGTAAAATTAAGGACTACAAAAAAGAAAATGCAGAATATCTTAAGCAAATCCATCAATTAGAACTTGAAAATACCCGACTTAAGGCAGAATCAAGTGCCCCTGATGATGATAAATCCTTGTGAAAACTATTCTTGCTAAGCTCTGGCGTGCCCTATCCATGCCTCGCGGCATTCAACTCTTGCTTATGCGTGTTTTTCAAGACCAATTTCTAATTGGTGTCACAGGTATTATTTTTAATGAAAGTAATGAGGTTTTACTCTTTAAACATACTTATAGGCAAACTGCCTGGAGTTTGCCAGGCGGATACATTAAGTCAAAAGAACACCCCTTTGAGGCACTTGAACGGGAGATACTTGAGGAGTCAGGACTTGTGGTGAGTGCTGAAGAGCAACTTAAAATTAGAACTGATAGAGAAACTTCACGCTTGGATGTAACCGTAGTGGGTCAACACATCGGAGGAGAATTTAAGAAGTCGCCGGAAGTAACTGAATTTGGTTTTTTCTCTTTTGAAAACCTACCTTTTATCTCGAAGAGACAACTATTGTTAATTGAGTATGCACTGCACAATAAAACTCCACAGGTTGTAACTTAAGCTGTTTAGATAATTTATTGGTATGATAATAAGCAAAGCTTGATGCTTCGCATTAAAAATCGCGCGCATTTCGCTTCTGAAATATTTCTGTAACCGTTATTTTTAAGAAGTTTTACTAATCCCTAGTAAAAAGAAAAAAGGCTTCAAAAAATTCTTGTATAAAAATTTAATCATGATAGTATTTTACTACACTGCTTGAAATAAGGAGCTGGTTTTGAGTAGAATATAGTTTACGTTTTGCGTAAGCAAAAGGAAAGCTTGCTTACTTCGAACGAAGTGAGAAGCGGGTGTAATTCACCGGTAGAATGCCACTTTTCCAAAGTGGACGTAAGGGGTCCGACTCCCCTCACCCGCTCCATAAAAAACTTGAGGAAATTGAGGGTCATTTAGACTATTCTGACGCTCTAATTGAGAATCCGAGCCAATTACCTCTTCTTTTAATAGATACTTTAATTTTTAATGTAAGTATATGGTTTAGTTTCAATGTTTTTTTGCTATAATCTTAAATCGTCACAACCTGCACAATCTTTAATATGTTGCTCTTTTGACCACCAGTATTTTTCTTTCTCTGACACATGTGGGCCTTCGTAAAAGACTGTCTGACCATACCACTTACTGCAGTCACCATCATCCTGTCTTCTAATGATTAGCTTAGTTTCTGCCTCAGCCTTTGGGTAATAACAATAAATATGAGCCTCACCTAAACCATCAGAGGAGTGATGCATGATGGTCCCAAATCTGGCTCGAAGCATCGGATATTCTGGTTCAATGGGGGTAGTAAATAGGAAAGTAATTATTATT
>JAUSHE010000027.1 GCA_030648435.1 Candidatus Daviesbacteria bacterium | reverse complement strand
CTATGCTTAGAGCAAGGACTCTTTCCCCACCTTTGGCGGGGGAGTATTATCCATTGGCCGTGGGTGTTCACTTCGTGAAGTACCGATTGAATCGGTACTCGAATCCCACCCGGCTCACAAATTGACCCATTAGTTACTAATAGATGGGGAAATTACGATTGAGAGATTATTGGATGCTGTGTGCGCCTTTGATGAACATTTCCGTTGAATTTAAAATCAGCTCTTTTCTTTAAAATATCCAGGGAGACCTGGATATTTTTTATTTGGTGTCCCGTATAAAGAAGGGCTCTTTGAAACTTAACGGTTTCAGATGCGGTTTCTTTAATTGCCGCCATCTCTTCTTCCATTTCTTTTACACCCCGACAGGCTTTAACTGTTATTTCCTTGGTAAATACAGCCATGTAGATTGATTCCATTGAGATTAAAGCAATAGCAGCTACTAAAACGAGATCCGTAGCAACTCCCAGAAATTTCATAGAAAAAAGTAGGGCTAAAATAATGACATGTACAAATAAGAAGACTCTTGTTTTGTTTAGCATGATAGTCACTAAAAAATCTCTTAACCTGCTCTTTCTTAGGTTTTTAGAGATTGTAAACTTATTGTCCGTCTGTCCGGACTATCTGTCAACCCCCCAAAACGAGCTTATATCCAGCCTCTTTTTCTGAAGAACCAAACCATCAGCAGTGCCGGAATTGCCGCAGCTGTCAGAATAATTATGAAAGTTGTATACTTTCCCCAGAAAGTCCACGGACCCGGCTCTAAGCTACCGGGAAGCACAACATTCATTCCGTAAAATGTCCCGATCACTGTCGCCGGAATAGATAGGGTGAAGATAATGGTAAGAACCGCCAGAATTCTGTTGGTTTTTTCCGTACTTATAATAAAATCCGCATCTTTGTAAATATCAACCGTTTCCCTCGCTTCCTCCAAAGTTTCCCAGGCTTTATCTACCCTATGCGCAATATCAATAAAATAAACAGATAAATTCTTTTTGGTGAAATTATTGACCCTGGTTTCCATTTCAGTAAGCAGGGCTTTCAGGGGACCTATTGTTCTTCGCAAAGAAACAATTTTGCGCCTCAGCTGTCCCACTTTATAAACACCGGAAGCCTTATCATCAAAAACAATATCCTCCACCTCGTCAACCTCAGAGAGAATTTTCGAGAGCAGCGGTGCCAGATTATCCGACAACTGCTCAATAATAGAATACAGCAGATGGGCAGAGGAACTGCCGATATAAACCTTTCTTTCATCCGGATTTTCTTTACAGTCCTTGAAGATCCTGGAAACTATATTATTACCATCATCATGCAAAGTAACCAGATATTTATCCCCCATAAAGAAACAAATCTGATTGATTGTTATAGTGCCCTCACGACTGTTAAAGTTTGGAAAACGGAGAAGCAAAAATATATATTTATCCTCTTCACTTTGCTCGATCTTGGGAAATTGTCCTTTGGAAATACAGTCTTCGAGATGAAGCGGATGGAACGGATAATGTTTGGCCAGTTGGGAAATTTCCTTACGGGCCGGATCTTTTACATCAACCCAGGTAATTTTTCCTGACTTAAGACTTTGTATTTTTTCCGTTTTTATCTCCGGAGCCTCTTTTTTTATCCCGTTTTCCGTTGGAGATAAAAAGCTTAAGTAATATTTAAAAGCTCCGGCAATTTTTTTGTGGGGTTTACCCAGCAGAATCTGAATCTCTTTTAATGTTTCCTTAAGTGATTTTGCCATAATATGGCGCTAATTGTTCCACTGGAGGTAGCCTTAAGTCAATCCCCCAAAAGACTGAGTAACTTTGAAAGGTAAGGCTCGATCTTTTTCAGATAGACTATATTATACTTAGGAAAATAGAGAAAGGCTGCCGGAGCATCCTCCAGAATGGTTTTTTGAAAATCAAAATACTTAGCTATCCGGTCTTCTTCTTTAATTATTTTCCTGCCGTCTTCCAGATCTTTATCTACCCTTTTTGAATTGTATTTTGTTAAATTTGTTTTTGTTTGAGTGGCATGCCAAAGATAGTATTGGTCAGGATCAACCGGAATGCTTTGAGTTATCAATAGAGCCTGAAAATTTTGCGGCATGCCTGATTCTACCCTGAGCTTGGCATCAAAGCCTAATTTTTTCCAGGCAGAGACTATATTTTTTCCGGTTTCACTTAAATTTGGTGTGGCGGTAAGCAGGATTTCAGATTTGAGCAGATCAGGGGAAACGGATAATTCGGCTCTTTCCATGGCATCATTGGCTTCTTTCTCATTTGAAAAATATTTCTTTGCCTCTTTGTCATATGCCCATGAAGACGCTGGATAGGGATTATTTGCTACCGCCTCCCCGGATGCCACCGGAATCTGATAGGAAAGCGCCTGTCTGAGAGAGCGGTTTGATAATAGTTTATCGGTTACATGATATAAGATCGTCACGATTTTTGAATAATCTGTTTTTTGTTTTAAGGCTATGCCCGGACTGCCCTGAATGGCTTTTGGGTTGCCAATACCTAAAATAGCCTGCACCTCACCCAAATTAAACCCAGCTACAGCCACTTTTTCACTGGGGTAGAAACGGATCTGCACAACCGGCAGTTTCGGATCACTGCTTTCCAGAATTATTTTTGTAATAAAAATACGGCTTTTCTCTATCCTGGTTACTTTAAAAGGTCCTGTACCAATTAGAGTTCCTTTTCTGAAGATTGGTTTGATAAGAAGTGAAGGAAAGGCAGAATAGGCTTCCTTTAAATTAAACTGAATTGTCTTATCATCGGGATAAGATACAGCTGTATTGGGAATGGGAAATTCCAGATCAGAGGCCACAAGCATGGTACCGTCGGACCACCTAAGTCCGTCTTGCAACTTAAATTTATAGACCGTGGCATCGTTATTAACCTCCCAACCGATTACTAAATTCGGTTTAATTCTTTGATTCTGATCTACTTCAACCAACCCTGCTGAAATAAGCTCTGTCACTTCACGGGGCAAGTCGTGCTGTTGATAAGTACCAATTAAGCCAATTCTTACGGTATTGGCGGAGTATAAAAAATGAAATTTAATTTGGAGTAATACTATAATTGCAACCGCAATAAACCCGGCCAGCGCGAATATCCAATTTCTTTTCAAACTGGCCCAGGCAATAAGTACATACAGCCGGAGAGATTTAAAATTCATAAACTTAAAAAACAAATAAACCAACCACAGAGAAGATAATAAACAAGAAAACAATGACTATGGTTCCGTAGAAAAGAAGCTTTTCGGCTCCTCTTTTAGTACGGTAAAAACCCATATCACCACCAAAAGAGGTGCCTAAGCCCGATCCTTTTTGCTGAATAATAATTATAAAAACTAAAATAACACCCAAAATTATTTGAATGAGCGAAACCGCAATTTTCATTTGGAGAACATTATACACTATTTGAAGAAGGGGAAAAGGGATTTAATCCAGGCTATAATCTGGCTTAAGCGGTTTTCCAGCTCCGATTGTTTTTGCTGGGACTGCTCTAGTTTTTTCTGCAAATCATCAATTTTTCTCTGCAGAGCAGAACTATCGGTTGCACCGGCCGAAATTTGCTCCTGAATATTGTTTGTTACTTTTGCCGGTACTACTACTGATTTTCCCCAAGGACGTAAAGTAAGAGTAATTTTACGGGCCTCACTCCAATTGCCATTGATCAAAGCCCGAATCATTACCTCAACTTGGCCGCTTTGAAAATTAACGTGAGCGGGATTAGATTCCAGTAGTGAAAATTCACCGTCCAAACTTAAGTTGCCCGTATCGCGGTAGTTTTCATAAACCATCACATCGTTTTGAAATAGACCAAATAAATACCCACTGGCACCCTGTACCGGCTTGACCTTGAACATATAACTACCCTCAAGATCAATTGCTTGCCCATCTACCGGATAAACCATTTCCGGCTCAACAGCCAAAGCCAGTGAAGCTGTGAAAACAAGTAAAACTAGACCTACGGCAAAAGCAAATAGTTTGGTTTTTACCATCAGAGTATTATCAGTTATAAAAGGGTTCAAAGTCAAATCAGTGAACCAGCCACTGCAGGAAATGAGTAATGATACCAATCATAAAAGAAGCAACAACCGCGACTAAAAAAGTTGACAGCTCATAAGGCGGAATTACTATAAAAGAAGCGCTGAAACCTGCAAAGTTATAAGGTACCAGCTGAAAATTAGACACAACAGTAGTCAGGGCATAAAGCGCCAGCACATTGGTAACCCAGGCAAAAAAACCTAAGGTCAACAGATTAAGCGGCAATAGGAGAATTTTTAAAAGAGGAACCAAAATCATGTTTATCAGCATAAAAACCAGTCCTCCGATGATTAAGCTTTTGAATCCTCCTGAATAAGTCAAGCCGGGGATCATGATAGTTGTTACCCAAAGTGCACCAAGATTGATAAAAAAATACCTCAGCAGTGTTTTCATTTGAATATTATTTTACCACGAAGTTTCCTGTGATAAGAAATAGCAAAACGGTGGGCCTCATCGCGCAGTTTCTGTAAAAGCTTTAAAGAAAGGCTTTTCCTGGATAATTTAATCACTTCCCCTTGTGGGGGATAGAGCCACTCCATTTTTTTGGCAATTCCAAAAACTGGAATTGTTGTCATGACAGCCCGCGCCTGTCCCCTACCTCCGTCAATAATTATTAAATCAGGCATTGGCCACTCAGTATGTCTCATCCTCCTTTGGAGGATTTCTCTGTGCATTGCTATATCGTTGGTCTTGTCTGAAATTTTAATCTTAAACTTTCGATACTGGCTTTTATCAATTTCACCTTTTGTTAAAACCACCATCGATCCTGTGGCTTCTTTACCTTGGATATTTGAAATATCATATCCTTCTATTCTTTCCGGTAATTTTTTCAAGTTTAAATCTTTCTGTAGCTCTTCCAGGGCAACTTTACTTTCCTGTTCCAGAAAATTAGGGTTTTCTAAATAAAGCTTAGTTCTGTTTGCCTGAGTCAAATACAAAATCCCTTGTATGTTTTTCTTAATTTTTGCAGCCTCTTCAAAATTTTGTCTTTCAGAAGCTAGTTTCATTTCTTTAGTTAAATCCGATATCAATTGATCTTTTTTTCCATCCATAAATTTGGAAAATCCGTTAATTATCTTTCTATAATCTTCTTTTGTGATTTCACCGGTACAAGCACCCTGACACAAACCCAAGTGATAATAAAAACAGGGTTTGAGCTGTAAGGGGACGCCTTGCGAAGCTGAACACCAGGGAAAAACTTTTCTTAAAGATTTTAAGGTTTCTCTTACAGTACGGCTGGATGGGAAAGGTCCCCAGAATTTTTTTGTTAAATTATTTTTTCTGGCAGTAATGACCTTAGGAAAGTCGTCCTCGGAAATGGCGATATAGAGGTAATCCTTATCATCAATTAATCTGACATTAAAAGGCGGAAGATATTTTTTTATAAAGTTTACCTCTAAAATTAAAGCTTCCAGTTCTGACTCGACTACTATAGTTTCAACCTTAGTGGTTTTACTATTTAATTTCTGGGTTTTGGGGTTATCGGACCGTTTGTATGATGCAACCCTGCTTCGCAGGTCAATGGCTTTACCGACATATAAAACCTGCCCCTGCTTATCTTTAAAAATATAAACACCCGGGCTACTGGGTAACATTTAGCTTTTTTTGCGTTTAGAAAATCTGAATCTATACAAATGGGTGCCCAAAACACCAAAATAAATCAAAGCCATCAGTACTGCAATGATCCCGACCATCATAGGTATGGGCTGAAACAGCAGGAAAGGTTTAACTGTTACTTGTTTTGTATACTTCTGCCCGCCTGCCTGAATTGTAATTATATCATCGTAGGAATCAAATAAAGATTTTGTCCTGAACTTGAAATCATACGAAGCGGCACCATATGCCGGAATCAAACCTGACATTTTGCTTTCGGGATTTAAGATGATCAGCTTATCTGCGGTAATTGTGACCGGCACTGAGGAGTAAAAACCATTACCGGTATTGGTTAACTTTAATTTTACCGTAACCGGAAAACCGGCAAAAATTGGGTCGGACACTTCTATTTTTTCTTCAATTTGAGCTTTTCCCAAAAAGTCATTTTCCGACAGCGTGACTTTTACATCATTGCTGTCTTGTCCCTGATACTTATACGATCCTGCAGGTATTGGTTCCTGGGAAGAAGTTCCTTTCACAACAAAAACAAAGTGATTTAGATCCAGTTTATTGAAATAATCAACTCCGCCGGTGGTATTTTCCCATGTCGGGTCAACCATCACCCAGCCTCTGCTGTCATCCCAATATTCCGGCCATGAATGCAGAATATCTTTCGTGAGTGAACTCGGTCTGAGAGTGTTATTGGATGAGTATGCATAACCATTTAGCTCCCGTGCGGGGATATTTGCTGCCCGGGTCAGTGCTATAAAAAGATCCGTAAATTCCATACAAACTGCCTGCTCCGGATTATTTAAAGCAGTCACAGCGCCTAATCTTTCAATATCCCCTTCAAGCCTTTTAGAATCATATTTAAGGAAATCTACTACAAAATGAAAAATCAGTTTGGCTTTTTCTTCCGTATTCTGCGGCTCACCTGCTTTCAAAATCTCATCCAGTTTGGCAACGATTTGCGGATTATCCTTCTCCCAATATTTATCGGCAGACGTGTATTTATTCTTCAAATCCTCCGGGAGATATGGATTTTTTACCTTGGAGTTGGAATAAAGTTTCGCAGACCCGCTAACCTTAACATCAATTTTTTCGCCCCTTGCTAATTTGTACCAGCCCAAATAGTTACCATCCGGATCTACGGTGACATTAAGCGGTTTTGGTTCAATTCTTTGAAAAATGACATCCTGAAACGGCGTATCCGGCGGCAGGGCAATATTGGTTAAAATCGGGATCAAATTTGTATTTTGCAAGTGATATGTCAGATTAAAGTCAAACAGTTGATTGGTGCCAAAGCTGGCAGATACCCCGGATGATTTTAGCTGACTCATATCGAAGTTTAAAAATATCTTCCCGGCGGAAATGGAACGGTTTTTAGGCAGGGGGCTGACAGATGACAAATCCCCAAAGCCTAAAGGAACAGAGATGGTCAAATTGTAGCTCTCCAGATTTGAGGTAGAGGAAATTTTAGGAACCCTGACTTCCCAAATTTTTCCTGATTTTTCCGCAAAATCTGAGGATTTAAAGGAAAGATTCCAGGACAGGGTTTTACCTAAGCCCGCCACTTGCTGGTTAAATTTAACCTCTATGGTAGTTGACGTGTCTTTTTGTTCACTGGTTACAGACAGCGGACCGGAAGGATCTGAGACCTTTATATCGGAAACTTCGGTCGCACCGATAGTTAACTTGAATTGATTGGCATAATACTCCGAGGTTAAATTCCTAAGGGTAATTTTTTCCGTAACCGTAGTCACCCCATTCTCATCTATGTCATAAACAATATCATAAGAGGTGGCAAACTCATTCGCGGCAAAGGCCTTTGGGACCCATACAAATGCCAATAAGACAAACAGAAATGTAATCTTTTTAATCATTGCTATATCTTACCTAGTCTGACTCCATTTGTCATTTTGCCTTAAGATCGCAGTCGTAAATATCCATCTGCCAGATTGTTGATTGTCATTCTAGCTTCCCTTACCTTCCGTGGATTATAGTCACTGGCTCGAACAATATGATATGGCCCGGGACCAATTTTTTCAACTCCGCAATATTCATGCCTGATGTAAAAAACAAGAAACGGTCCATCATCAATCTCTCCATAATAAAGGGGGTAGTTTACTTGGTGCGTATCTAGCTCATAAGAAACGGTTACAGCAGCGATAGTAACATCCATACCCTTTTTCTGGAGAAATTCTGTAAGAATTGCAGCGGATCGACCCTCTCTAATATACTCGGTGGAAAAAAGTATACTGCCTAGTTCCGACTGCCGGCGGATTAACGACTCTATACCTGATGACCCTACCCCCGGTAGGAAATTACTACCCCCTGCAATGAATAGTGTTTGTATATTATCTCCCCCTCGGGCAATCCTCAAATTATTCAGAACTTTCCTTAAAAAAAGCGTTGGTAATCTTCCGCTAGCATCATCTCCCACCAAAGTATCAAATTCTAAAACCCTTGGCTCTAGTTTCGAGGCTAAATTAAACAAAGCACAAATAATTTTACTATCTCCAAAAAGGAAGTCATTTTTATCTTCAATAGCGGCGATTCTTGGATCAGTTGTTTGCCACAATTCGTGCTCGGTATCTATTGTTCTCATAGTATCTTTGCCAGATATTGACCTGTGTAGGAAGATTTTATTTTGGCAACATTGGCAGGAGTGCCTTCGGCTACCACTTTACCCCCTTTATCCCCACCTTCCGGACCTAAGTCTATTATCCAATCCGTATTTTTAATAACATCTAAATTGTGCTCAATAATTACTACTGTATTTCCGTTATTAACCAGCTTCCGTAAAATAGTTAGCAATCTTTCAATATCGGCAAAATGAAGTCCCGTAGTAGGCTCATCCAAAATATACATAGTATGGCCGGTAGGCCTCTTGGACAGTTCCGCAGAAAGCTTAATCCTCTGGGCTTCACCTCCTGACAGAGTCGGAGCAGGCTGGCCCAGCCTGATATATCCCAAACCCACATCGAATAAAACCCGCAGTTTGTTTTTAACATGGGGGATATTCTCAAAAAATTTCAACGCCTCTTCAACTGTCATATCCAATACCTCCGCTATATTTTTATCCTTAAAGTGAATCTCCAAAGCCTCCCTGTTGTACCTTTTACCGTTACAGCTCTCACAAGTCACATAAACATCCGGCAAAAACTGCATTTCAATTTTTAAAGTCCCTTCACCCTCACAAACTTCACACCTGCCGCCTTTAACATTAAATGAAAACCTGCCCGGTTTATAACCCCTAATCTTTGCTTCAGGTGACTGCGCGTATAAATCCCTGATAAAAGTAAATGCTCCGGTGTAGGTGGCAGGGTTTGAACGGGGAGTACGGCCAATAGGGGACTGGTCAACTAAAACTACTTTATCCACATACTGCTCCCCTTCCATGCTTTTGTATAACCCTGCTTTTTCCCTTGATTTGTAAATAATTTGAGCAAGAGCCTTATATAAAATATCATGGATTAAAGTTGATTTACCCGAACCTGATACACCTGTTACTGCAATAAACTTCCCCAAAGGAAAAGACACATTAATATTTTTTAAATTATGCTCCGAAGCGCCTAAAATCTTCAGCTCTCCCGTATCAACTATTTCTTTTTTAAATTCTTTGGCAATTTGTATCTTTTTCTTTCCTGATAAATACTGGCCTGTTAAAGAAACAGGGCTTTTTTTAATCTCCTCCGGTGTGCCTATAAATACGATGTTCCCCCCGTGTTCGCCGGCTCCCGGCCCAATCTCTATCAGCAAATCCGCAGTTTCCATTGTTTCTGCATCATGCTCATTTACAATTACCGTATTTCCCAAATCTCTAAGCCTTTTTAATGTTTCAATCAACCTGATATTGTCGCGCTGGTGCAAACCAATTGACGGCTCATCCAGCACATATAACACTCCTGATAGACCTGAGCCTATTTGCGAAGCTAACCTGATCCTTTGCGATTCCCCTCCTGCCAAAGTCGTGGCAGCTCGATCCAACGTTAAATAATCCAGACCAACATCAATTAAAAATTTTAAGCGAGCCATGACCTCCTTCACGATCGGTGTGGCAATTTGTGCTTCCCTGTTGGATAGTTCAATATTTTTAACCCATTCAAGAGACTGGACAATTGACTGACTGGTTACTTCAGCAATATTTAATTCATTTATAGTGACCGACAATGCTTCATCTTTAAGCCTGGCGCCTTTGCACCTGGGGCAAATTTCCTTATACATGTACTTTTCAATTTCAGCTTTAACAAAATCCGATTCGGTTGTTTCATGCCTTTCCCTAAGATAAGCAATCAGTCCTCCAAATCCGGAGTAAAAATGTGTCCATCTGCCCTGCCTATTTTTACCTTCAACCTTAAATTCCCTGTCCCCTGCTCCAAAAAGCAAAACTTTTCCGGATTCGGGGCTCAGCTGACCTAATCTGGTACTTAAATCAAATTTATATTCTTTTCCGACAGCTTCAATGAGTCTGGAAAACCAGGTATCATTTGAGGCAAGCTTACTCATCGGTAAAATCCCGCCTTCAGCAATAGATAAAATCGGGTTTAAAATAGTAGTTTCATCTATCTTAAGAAGCGTACCCAGTCCGGTACAAACAGGACAGGCACCGTGGGGAGAATTAAAAGATAAAAGCCGTGGTTCAATCTCCGGCAGAGAAATATTATCAACCGGACAGGCAAATCTTTCTGAGTATAGCTGATCCTGCATTTTTTTAGGATTCTGGGGAAACTCCAGCGAGGCATCGGTAACTTCCGATATAATCACAGATCCTTCACCTAATTTTAGCGCTGTCTCAATACTTTGTGTGAGTCTTGAGTATATATTAGATCCTTCGGCTGCGCTCAGGACCATTCGGTCTACCACTAAATCAATCGTATGTTTGTTTGTTTTTATCAGTACCAAATCTTCCGACAAATCCCTGACCTGTCCGTCAATTCTTGCTTTAGAGAATCCTTTCTTCTTAAAGTCTTCAAAAAGCTGGTTATACTCCCCTTTCCTGTCCTTAACTACCGGCGCAAGCACCATAATTCTTCTTCCTTTATGGGATCCTTCGCTCACACTCAGGATGGCTAGCGCCATCTGTTCAACTGACATTTTGGAGATTTCTAAACCGCAGACGGGACAATGAGGGTGGCCCACTCTGGCAAAAAGCAGCCTTAAATAGTCATAAATTTCAGTGGTTGTACCAACAGTTGAACGCGGATTATGGGAAACACCTTTCTGGTCAATGGAAATGGCAGGTGACAACCCTTCTATCAAATCTACATCCGGCTTATCCATTACCCCTAAAAATTGCCTGGCATAAGAAGAAAGCGATTCTACATAGCGGCGCTGGCCTTCAGCATAAAGGGTGTCAAAAGAAAGGGAGGATTTTCCCGATCCGGAAATACCGGTAATAACCACCAGTTTGTTCTTGGGGATTTCCAGGTCAATATTTTTAAGATTATGCTCCCTGGCGCCTTTGATGATAATTTT
>JAUSHE010000047.1 GCA_030648435.1 Candidatus Daviesbacteria bacterium | reverse complement strand
GCTATAATGCAGGATCTATTTTCCTGGCAATTCAGGACAGATAAAAAACCAAAGTCGGGTATTAAAAATATTATTGACAGTCTTTCTGTCATCGATAAGCTGATTACAAAGTCAGCACCGGGCAGACCGATCGGGGAAATTAACCGTATTGATTTAGCTATCTTGCGTCTTGCAGTTTTTGAGTTAATAATAGAAGTAGGGGTACCGCCAAAAGTAGTTATTGATGAGGCCGTAGAACTGAGTAAAGAATTCGGTTCTGACTCCAGCGCAGCTTTTGTCAATGGTGCTTTAGGAAAGATAATAGAAATTAAAAAAATCGCAACATGATTAAGGAACAAGAAATTATTGAAGCAATAGCAGAACACTTAGGTCTCTCTCCTGATGATCTCGATCGTCATGCGCTCCTGCGGGAAGAACTAAATCTTGGACCAATCGAGCTAAACGATCTGCTTACACATATGGCCCGGGAATTTGACATTTCTTTTGATCCGGAAGAAACAGCAGATGTGAAGAAAATTGAGGATCTGGTTGCACTCATTGAAGATAACCTACTAGACTAATGGCTATCCGCGATTTCACAGACCTCCTAAACACCCTTAATCTAAAATTCGAAAATCCCAAACTCCTGGAACAGGCTTTCTTACATAGATCTTATCTAAACGAAGTGAAGCAGGAAATGGAATCAAATGAACGTTTGGAATTTCTGGGTGATTCAGTACTGTCTTTGGTTATCTCTTATCACCTGTTTGTTTTAAGACCAAAAGATAACGAAGGAGAATTGACCAATCTGAGGGCCCATATTGTTAAAACGGTATCTTTAGCTGAAGCATCTAAAAAACTGAATCTGGGAAAATATCTGCTTTTATCTAAAGGGGAGGAAATCTCCGGCGGAAGAGAAAATCCACAGTTGCTTGCCAATACCTACGAAGCGTTGCTGGGTGCGACCTTTATTGATCAGGGTTTTGAAAGCGCAAAAGCAGTAATAGAACAAACTCTTCTGCCTTTCTTTGAAAAAGAATTAAAAATCGGACCCCCCAAAGATGCCAAATCAAATCTGCAGGAAATTATTCAACAGAAATTCAAACAATCTCCTAATTACAAAATTATCGATACCCGCGGACCGGATCATGCCAAAGAATTTGTGGTAGCGGTTTACGTCTCGGGTAAAGAGATGGGTCAGGGAACCGGTAACAGCAAACAAGTGGCCGAAGAGCAAGCCGCAAGAATAGCTTTACAAAGCCTTATCCCTTAGGTTATACTTGACCCTATGTTAAAGATACGTCTCATGAGAATCGGTGCAAAACAAAAACCTTTTTACCGTGTAGTAGCGGTTGATGAAAGGTCAAAAAGAAGCGGAGCTTATATTGAACTCCTGGGAACTTACAATCCGCTGACGACCCCAAAAGAAATTAAATTAAAACAGGACAGGATTGATCACTGGGTAAAACAGGGAGCACAGCTTTCAACGGGATTCCTGCGTATAATTGGAAAAGCACCACAAAGACTTCCAAGAAAGCCCAAGAAGGAAAAACAGGCGACAGGCAACAGTGAACAGGTAAAACCAGAAGAGGCAAAACCAGAAGAAAAAGTTGAAGAAGCTGTAGTTGAAGAGGTAAAGCCTGAAGTTGTGGAGGAGAAAAAAGATGAAGGATCTGCTTAATTTCATTGTCACCAGTTTAGTTACCAAACCTGCCGCGGTTTTAGTTGACGAGCAAAAAGAAGAAGGTAATATTAATCTGATGTTAACTGTTGACCCAATAGACATGGGAATTATTATCGGCAAAGGCGGACAGACAATAAGAGCTATCAGAAAACTTCTGACGGTTCGGGCGATTGCTGAGAATATTAGGGTTAACCTGCAACTTTCAGAACCTGTTGAGCCAGCTACACCGGCTCCCTCTGAATGAAATTTTCAATTATTACTCTTTTCCCGGAAGTTTTTGAGCCCATCCTAAATTCATCCATTCTTAAGCGCGCCCAGAAAAAAGGACTGGTTGAGTTTGAACTTGTAAACTTACGCAATTTCGGTGAAGGTGTCCATCAGGTAGTTGATGATAAACCGTACGGAGGGGGAGTAGGGATGGTGCTGAAAGCCGACATTTTAGCGAAAGCGGTTAAAAATTCGAAATTCGAAATTCGAAATTCGAAATTAATCTTGATGTCTGCCTCCGGAACCCCGTACAAACAGACAAAAGCGCAAGAATTTTCTAAACTCGATCACTTGATCGTCGTCTGTGGCCACTACGAAGGGGTTGATCAAAGATTTATTGATAAATATGTTGATGAGGAAATTTGCGTAGGGGACTATGTTTTAACCGGCGGGGAAATTCCTGCGATGGTCATTATTGACTCAATTACACGGTTAATTCCGGAGGTCTTAAAGCCGGAAGCCACACAAAACGAATCCTTCTCTGAAAATTTACTCGAACATCCTCAATACACACGACCGGAAGAATTTGATGGCGCAAAAGTGCCGGAAGTTTTACTTTCCGGTAATCACGGCGAAGTTGATAAATGGAGAGCAGAAAAATCCCTGGAGAAAACTAAAAAAGTGAGACCGGATATCATTCAAAAGGGTTAGATTTGCCGCGGGGGGATGATCCGGAAGTTATCTGTGTTCCCGCACTTGACTTTTCTAATGTACTAATCAAACTTTCGTCACTTTGACTGAGCTGCGGTAGCGGTGAATCCGGCGCTCCGAAATTTTGCGGCAATGCTGCGTATAAAACCTGCAGTGCCAGAGACACTGCAATATTACCCTTACCCTGATTCGATGAAACATCAATACTTTTTACTCTGATCAGGCGGGGAGAACTCTCAATATTGCTCAGTAATGTCTGCAGTAGCGCCTGCACCCCTATAATATCCAGCTTCACTTCAAAAGTGTCCAGATTACCAACTTTACCTGAGGAATTACCGACATTTATCGAAGCAATAGAAAAACCTGACTGTGAAACTAGCTGCGACAGTAGAGTTAAAATATTGCCATAATCTTTCTCCGCCGGCAAAGCATTCAAAACAAAGCCTACTTTATTGGCTAAATCCGTACCGTCATAACTTTCCAAAGCAACAACTTTTATATCTAAAAATTTAGATCTGTTAATCAAATCTGAGGCTGTTTTTTGACCTTCTATCAATTTTACTGTTTGTGGATAGATTGCAAATATGATCAGAAAAAGGCTGGACAATGCAACAATTGCCGGAAATATATACAATTTATAATCACTATAGAATTTGATTATTTCTTTTTTCATTTTATTTAAGAGACTTAACATTGAAACTAACTCTGTAAAACCCATCTCTGCCACGGCTTAGGTTGTCCATCGAAACTTCACTTATCTTATTCTCGTTTTTCTCTTCGTTGGTAAGATTATTTATTAAATTATCAAGACTAGCACTATCCGGAACCATAACTACAAGCGTTACACCTCCTGCCGGATCAATAGAAATAGCGTTTACTACCACTAGAGGCGGCAACAGTTTGTCAATCAGTTGATACATCGAAGACTGCTTCGAAGATACTCCCAAATACTGATCTATCACTTTTAACCTATCTTTTAGCAACAATAAAGACGCCTGAGTGCTTTTGAGATCAGAGACCTGCTGTTCTGAAGCAGCCACTTTTAGCTGATACGGGGAAATATAACGGTTCTGTAAAACACGCAGAGCCACCGTCAGTGATGCAAGAAAAACCATTACAAGAATAACTGCTATCCCGATAAACTGAACTTTGTAAAATTGAACTCTTTTTGCACCTTTGGCTATATCCTCGGTCGGCAGTAAATTGATGGAAATTTTCATTTCAAACTAATCCTCCCTCAAAGCCAATCCCACAGCAACAGAATATGCAGGTGCTTCAGCAGCTAATTTGGAGACCAAATCCTTATCTTTAATAATAGAAAACCACGGATCTGCTTCCTGAACTTCAAGTCCAAGAATATTTGCCAGATACCGCACAAGACCCGGCATTTTTGCCCCACCTCCGGATAAAACAATTCTTTTGACAGGCTCATGAGGGGATTTTGTTTCAAAAGCCTGAATAACTCTTTTTCCCTCACCTGCAATGATGTCTATAATTGGTTTTAGAACTTCAAAAATCTTTCCTTCCAGCTGATCTTCCATCAGTCCGTAGATTTTTTTATACTGCTCAGACTGATTAATCTCAAAATTAAAATGCTGAGCCAGCGATCTGGTCAAAGTCATGCCACCGGTCGAAATCGAGCGCGTCAGCCAAATCAAACCTTTGGAAACTGCGGTAAAATCCGTCGTAGTAGCCCCCATTTGTACAATAAGAGTGCTGGGAGAAAACTCATTATTCCCGACCAGGGATCTCGTGACAGCTATTGTTTCTGTTTCCAAGACAGAAGGCGCTAGACCTGCCATCTGCAGCACTCTTATATATTTGGAAACCATCCGTTTAGGTGAAGCTATGACCAGTGCCACCGTTCTTGCGTTAGGTGTTTTTGGCTGTGAACGGAGCAGCACCTGCCAGTTTAAGTTTACTTCAGAAAGTGCCATGGGAATAAATTCTTCTGAAGCATAGCGGATGGCTGATGAAAGCTCGTTATCCGAAAGGTAGGGTAAATCATCAATAATTCTTGTAAAGACCCTTGATTCGGGAAGCGCCGCCACTACTTCTTTGGTATCTATCTTTGAGGTTGAAAGCAATTTTTTAATATTGATAGCCAAAGCTTCCAGATCTGTGTCAGTATCAGATATCATTCCTGGTTGGGGAGAAGGTATAGAACCCATTGATACAAGTTTGAATTGCTCTTTATCCTTTGCCAGCGCTACTACTTTTATTTGAGCAAAGCCTATATCTAAGCCGACGGTAATCTTGGACATTGATTCAATTGTAAACTGTAAACTGTAAACTGTAAACTGTTACTTTACTTGGTATGAGCCCTTAACTAGAGAGAACGATCCTGAAGGCCCTGCGGAAAAGAATGTAGAAATTAAACCGGAATCATAAGTTAAAATAGTTCCTGTTCCCATATTAATTTGCCAGGCAACAGCCTCCTTAAAATTTGCATTATTAGCTAGGGATAGAATGCCAAAAGGGGCATATAAAATCCCCGTAATCGAACTATTGCCGGTAGCTATTGCAGCTATTCCGTTTGTTTGCGAATTATAAGTAGAAAGCAACATCAGGTAACTTCCGCTAACTCCGGTTCCCAATAAATTATTACCGTTTGCAAAGTTCGTTTGACCGTCCACAATTATCATCCCCGAGACAGAACCTAAACCTGGATCCATCTTAAAAATTACATTATTACCGACTGATATATCTCCTGTAACCCAAATTGGTGTAGTTACGGTCACAGTACACTGATTTTCAATTTCAATCTTACCAACAATCTTCCCGGGACCTATTTTGTTGTGACAACTTTCAATATCAGCTGATGGGGGACCGGCGTTTTCCGCATCAGCCTTCCACTGATCAATATTTGCCTGCGAGATTGGCATTGCGACGGGTGCAGGATCGATCGAATTAGGGTGCGCAGTTCCCCTTACTGTTGAGTTGTTGATAATTTGATAATAGGCATCTTTATTAATTGTAATTCCGTTTATCGTATTAGCATGTACATTTCCCTGCACTACTGACCCATTTGCCATATCGATTGATGTAGCAACCCCGCCCATATAAGCCATAAATCCTAAATCACCCGGAATACTGCCCCATACTGGGTTGGTAGCGCTCCAATTAGGTGACCACTCGGCTGCTCCTCTGGTATAAGACTGCGCCAGATCTTCGGACCATGCCCAATAATTACTGGAATTACTCGCTGTATCTATCATAATCCAATAGACCGTATTTGCAGTTAAATTAGGCGCCGGAGTAAATGTAACATCAATAAATCCATAGTTCGTTGTAACTAAATTTGCTCCCAACGTACCTGATGCTAAAACGCTGTTTTTATTTGGGCTGCCGCTGCTATCACCTAATATTCTGACAGTTAGATTACCCGGATTTCCAATTTTCTTTAGTTTAAGTTGAACTTTGTTAAGAACCGTAGTCGTTCCGGGTTTGAAGCTTTGAGCAACATCCAGCTGGCTATTACCGGAAATTGTCTTACCAAATATAAAATCAGTACAATTTGCCCCAAAACAATCGGTCTGCTGGTCAGGACTAGCCTCTGTACCTCCGGCTACATATGCGTCACCAGTAATTGTTTCATTATTGCCACCCAAAATATTTCCGTTTGAATAAATTGATCCGTTAATTTGAGATCCGTTACCCATGGAAATCCCACCATTTCCCACCAACATTCCATAAACAAATGAAATACCGGCTCCAGTAGATGCTTGAACCTGAACTGTTCTTTTCGTTTTAGGATTACTCTTGTTGGGTATATAACCTGTTGATTGAACTATTTTAGTTGAAGTATCCTTGTTTGTTACAACAACAGAGTACTCTCCATCACCAAAGGATGTTTCTGATTCGCCGTTATAACTTCCTCCTGTTTTATTCAAGGAGGTCAGAGCTTTATCCAGTCCCGCTTCAGCTAAAGATGTAGCCTTCTCGGCATTAACCGAATAAGCAGCATTACCGAAATAAAGCTGAGCTCCTGCAATAATAAACAGCACAGTAAATAGGGTAATCCCCAAAGCAATAAAAGTCAGTATCAAAATTTGGCCTGATTCTTTTCTAATCATTTCTTAAGTTTGCCTCCGCTGTTGCAATGCTTGATTTAATGTTTAAGCTGATACGAATTTTGGTTGCAGCAGCAGGTGTTACTTCAGCCGGGGGGTTCACAAAATTTAAGTATTGAAAATTTATATTATCAACATTGCCGGCTAAAATACTGTCCTTGCTTTTTCTTGAGCTTGACAGGTTGGGGATAATCTGAAAATGCAAGTTCTTTTGGTTAATCAAAAAAACAAAATCATCATAAGTGCTGTCAATAATATTACCTCCGGCATCTATAGATGCTACTTTCAAGATCAGCTGACCTGATCCTGACTGGTCGGATATTGCGCTTGCCTGCTTGATACTTGCCCTGATTTGCGAGAAAGAATCATTTGTGTTTACCCCAACCGAAACTTTTGAAGACTGATCTTTAAACAAACCAGCGCTGTTGGTAATAATTACTACCAATAAAACCCCAACAATAGTTGCAATTCCCATAGCCACTAGTACTTCCAAAAGGGTTATGCCTTTCATTGATTAATTCCTCCTTCTCCAATCATGGTTTTCAAAGTTACAGTCTGCACTTTATTATTGTCTTTCCAATTAACTGTAACCAAAACCTGTTTTATATGTTCGCTGTTTGTACAAACCAGAGGATCACAGTCTGAAACAGCAACTGTTCCGAGGCCATTCGGCAGTAAACTCAAGCGGGGATCGGAAATGATTGAATTATCGTTCACCAAATTTGAATAATTTATGGTTCTTTTATCTTCAATTTGCTTGACAGCTATTTCACGGGCCAAACTGACATGCCTGCTTTTGCCAACCAGCATTAGAGCATTAGGAATACTGGCAATCAAAAATATAATTGATCCCAAAACAACTACAACCAGTAAAGACTCAACCAGAGAAACTCCGCGCTCGTCTTTCATTATTTATTAATATCACCGACTGAAAAGACGGCATAATCAAAAAAGTGCGGAACTACTTTATCAAACCGGCGTACCTGAATTCTCCTTTGAGTCTGACCTGAAATTCCAGTAGCCGTATAAATCTTTGCTTGGAGTGGAAGAGGAAAATTTGGGTTTGTCGGAGCTACAGCTACAGGTTGACTGGTAGATGAATACAGAAGTCTTAATCTAACCAAAATTGGAATTCCGGAATAACCATTGACAGTAGCCACACAAGCAAATGTGCTATCTGAAGTATTAGCGTCTGTACGCACTGTATGATTGTTATTACAAGTCGCATTGCTAAAACCATTAGTACCGATTCTTGTTGAATCTGAATCAAAAAACTTTTTTGTTGAAATATAGTCTGCTCCGTTTTTGCTCACTACTGTTACTTCTATAGCAGGTTCATCTGCTGTACCAGGTGTACCGAAATAAACTTTAAAAGCGGGTTGATTATAAGTTGCGGTCAATGTAACCGGATCAGCTAGCCAAACCTGAGCCATTTCTTCTTTAGCCAACAACGGATACTCCAAAGCATTGCCAGCAGCAGGAATAGAAATGACTTGAGCTCCATCAATTGTTGCATTATTGCCAAGATCAGTAGAACTAACGTTAGCACCACTCTGAATAGATTTTTCTATTCCTGCCTCAGCTGCGGAAAAGGCTCTGGATGATTGTTCAACTTTTGAAGATGTGGATACATCAGAAAGAGAACGCTGTATCACAGAAATACCAATAGCCAAGGCTACAGTCATGACTAAAACCAGTATTAAAACGACTTGGCCCTTCTCGCTTCTCATATAATTATCTTAACTCAATTGTTGTCTGAAATGTAACTGGGTCAATTTGATCCGAAATTGCCGCAGGAACATCTACTCCGGGTTTAAGCGCAAATTGTATAGTTACACTCTTTTTGAAACCTGATGGATTGCTTGGTACAAAAAAGGGCAGATCGTTCCCAATTGAATCCTTTGTTTTAATAATAGAAACTCCGGTTTGAGAATTGGTATCAGTCAAAATAGTAGGATTAACCATTGGATCTAAACAGACATTATTGATAAATGCTTGGATATCCACAGGGGTAGGAGCAGGAGAATTTTGAGTACAAGGAGTAGAGGGATCCGGCTGAGGATTATCTTGTTGAATTTGACCATTTTGGGTCGGGTTTGGATCTGGAGTAGGATCTACAAATTTATACCTGGTATAACAGCCGTTTTTAACGATAACTAAAGTATTCGATGGATTACTCGGGGTAGGACAGATTACATTATCAGCGCCTCGGATATTTTTATCCATATTATCCAAAACTGCCTGACCGTTTTGTTTTATCACAGCCAATATCTGCGCTTTGTTGCTACCGCGCAAAGTATTAGTAAAAATTACCATCAGCATTGTTCCGACAATAGCAGTTATTGCCATCACCACCAACATTTCAACTAAAGTAAACCCCTGCCTGCCGGCAGGCAGGCATTTTTCTTTTTTCATAGTTTTCTAAGTACTGTTGTCAATCTAGATTCATGTGAGCCTGAAAAATCAACCCAAGCAACGACCACCGTAGCTATCTTTTGAGTAGTGTAACTTGCATCATCGGATAAAATAACCGCTCTTTTAAAAATCAAATTACCATATGAAACCTGCTCTACTAAAGACGGAAACGGTGTATTTGTAGTAGATACAAATGCAAAACCAATATTAGTTAAATTATCCGTTACTGAATTCAAATTGAAATAGCATTTTCCACCTGTTGAAGGATTTTCACAACCTCCGGCAATTTTAATTTGATAATTCCAAATAGGATTGCTCCCGCTCCACGAATCGACCGGAGTGCCATAAATGCTTATACTACTATTTCTGTCTCTGCTCGTCCGGAGCTTTTCTATCCCTTGCTGAGCCAGTTTGGTAGCTTGGGCAGAATTTTTGGCAAAATTGGCATTGCGTAAACTGAAGATAGTGGCAAAAGTAAGAGCTGTAACCACTAAAATTCCGACGGTAGTGGCAATAATGACCTCCATCAGCGAGCTCCCAGCATTATTGCGCATAGATCCTGCCTCCTTGCTCAATGTTTAATGATTTAAGATTCGGGCTACTTCCTAAGGTAATTGTAAGTAAAGTACAATTTGGATAACTAATAAAATTAACCTTACCAGTAAGTGGGACAAAACCCACAGTAAACGGCAGTGCAGGTGGACATGAAGTCCCAGATACTGAAATACCATAAGTCAGTGGCAATGTTTTTTTTGTTGTCACACATTTCAAATTAATTGTTGTCGTATTTAAAAATTCAACCTGCCAAGTACCGCCAGTACAGACAACATTAGTTGCAGCATTTGTTTGAGCCTGACGGAGCAGGCTTACTATATCCAAAACAGCACCTTTCAATTTCTGATCTTCTCCAAAACGACTATAATTGGACAGGGCATAAGCACCAACAATTGCCATAATAGCAATAACAACCAGAAGTTCAACAAGAGTAAATCCTGACTTGGCAGACATCCTTTTATTGTACACTATGGAGGAGTCACTACAAAATTACGATCAGCCCAATATGCCCTACAACCAGAAGGTACAGGCGCAGGAGTAGAAAGATTATCCAGTGTGGCATAAAGGCAATAACTGGTACATCGATTTAATCCATTATTATCACATGAATCAGGAATTGTAATATAGTCATAATGTGTTGGATCCTTTGGGGGAGAATTTATATATATTTTTGCGGGAGGTGGAGATGGAGGTGGGGAAATACCAGTATTGCTAGTAAACGAGCCTGAATTATACAATATAAAGTTCATACCTGGACTTCCTGGATAAAAACCCTGGTCAAAATAGTATTGCTCCAGGGCTGATTGGATTGAGCGGAGATCAGATTGCCTTTTTGAATCCCGTCCCTGTTTCATGACAGAAGAATAAGCAACCATCCCAATTGCCGAAAGAATAGCAATAATAGAAATCGTTACGAGAAGTTCAATTAAGGTGAATCCTAAAGTATTCACCTTGGCACTTCGTACTAAAGTAAAACCTTTACGTTTGAGCATTAATTCTATTATTGCAAATCAAAAGAAGACAATCAAGAAGTCATTATTGTTGATTACTCAGACAGTAGCTATCATTCGCAACCGTCGTTTGACAATTTCCGTTTCCATTTTCCAGCAGTGCCTTTATCGTATAAACAGCGGCTGCTGCTCCAGGTACACCACTATAAGCGGCCCCTCCTGGACTCGGGTTACTCGGTGTCACTCCTGACGAAAATAGGACAGATGGATTTGAAGTAACATTGCAGTAAGGAGCAGCAGCACTTGCACCACATGCAACATCACCGAAATGGGCTTCCAAAGCCTTTGAGATCGCCTCTATATCAGCCCTTCTTCTTGCATCCCTGGCATTTTTCTGGACGCCGGAAAATACAGTGATGCCAATAACAGATAGGATTGCAATAATGGAGATTACAACCAGAAGTTCGACGAGGGTAAAACCGGATGTATTATTTTTTGTTCTGGGCAGAAGCTTTTTCATTAATTTTTACTGACTATATCTATTATTTGCATAATCAAAATAACCTGTCAAGACCCTAGTTTTAGGTACCAATCTATAATTTGGCTACCCCAGAAGAGGGCGATGAGACTGCCTAGAACCAGAAATGGTCCGAAGGGGATAGTTTGGCCAAAATGTTTTTTACCGGCAATAATTAAACCTACTGAAAATACAGCACCTGTTATAAAAGAAAGAATTAGTGCCAAAAGAGATAGGGGAAACCCCAGCATCAGCCCCATAAAAGCCCCCAGTTTAACATCTCCTCCGCCCATACCTTTACCCTTAGTCAAAACTATCAAGCAAAAGAAAAATCCCCCGATCGCAAGTCCCATCAGGACTCCATAAATGAGGGGCTCAGCGATAACTAATGCATGTCTTTGAAAATAGTCACTGTGGGGAGGCAGCAATAAACGGCCAAGAACGCTTTGCGAAAGATAGTAATATAAATAGCCTATCTTATATATAGTAAGGGCAAGCAGCGAGATTGCTCCGATCAAAATTGCCGGTTTAACAATCCTGTCGGGAATCAGCATCTTCTTCATATCTGTCATACAAAGCATCGCCAAAATAACAATGAAGAATGTTTTCAGTACCAGCTCAGCAAGCAAAACTGTTAACTGAAAACTGTAAACTGTAAACTTGAAGTCGGCAAATGTTTGAGCAAAAAGATAAGCAATTAATATTCCTAAAATAACTTCTGTGATTGGATATTCAAGAGGAATTTTCTTCTTGCAATACCGGCATTTACCTTGGAGAAATACAAACGAAAGAATTGGAAAAAGGTCGTACCAACGCAATGTTTTCTTACATTGCGAGCAATACGACCTTCCCCAAAATGACTTACCAACTAAACTTCTATCGGCCAGCGCCTTAGCAAAACTTCCAAGAACTATTCCAATCAAAAAACCGGCCGATCCAAAAATCATTAATATGCGCAGCTCCCTCCGGATGCAGCGATTAAGGTTAGATCAGAACCAACTTCATAACGGCCTGTTGTATCAACGGCGTTTTCGTTTCCACCATCGTTGGCCATTTTACTTTTTTGCTGTTCTGATTCCAAAACAGTATCGATTTCCCAAGCATCACCATTAGAACAATACTTGTAATGGTAAGCTGCACTGTTTGTCGGATCTACCGGCAAAGTCGGAACAGATACGCTTTTTTGTGAAGACATATTAACCTTCACCCAACCGGTTCCATCGGCGACTCTGGTACCAGCATTGCTTGTACCCTCACATGGTGCTGTTGTACTATCACAGAGAATTGCAGCCGAAGAAGCAGTTGCTTCTTGTGCAGCCACATTAATTGCCTGTTGGATATTAGCAAGATCAGTCAATCTTGCAGCGTCACGGCCCCTGCGGGTCAGTTCCATAGGATTAATGATTAAAACTACGACTGCTGCCAAAATGGCTATAATTGCAATAACTACCAAAAGTTCAACAAGAGTAAAACCCTTGCGGACTTGAGCAGATTTTTTCAAATTTCTCACCCCCTTTCATTCATTGTAGACACATTAAAAAGATGTTGTCAACTTGTATATCGGAAGGATTATAGAAATGACCAAAAAGCCTACGCCGACACCCAGAACAATCAAAACAATAGGCTCTATTGCCACTGTAAGATTCTTCACCATATGATCAGATTCCGATTCAAAATAATCTGCGAGTTTAAAGAATATTTCATCAACTTTACCTGTTTCTTCACCGACTCTTACCATTTGGCTCACAATTTTTGGAAAAACAGAAGACGAAAGCAGGGATGAAAACTGCAATCCTTTTTCTACGCCATTGTAAGCATCTTTAAGAGCATTTTTGAATACAAGATTATCCGACAGATCCGATACTATTCCGATCGAATTAAGTAGTGGAATCCCGGCAGAAGTTAACAGTCCGAAGGTACGGCTAAAATTTGTTAAAGCAACACTTGTGACTATTTTCCCTACAATCGGCAACCTCAAAATTAATTTACTGATGAAAAGATCACCTTTAGGTGTTTTTTTCCATCTGTTAATGGCTATACCACCGCCTACAATAATGATAATTCCGGCCCACCAGAACTTGGTAAATAAATCAGATGTCCCGATTAATATTCTTGTCGGCAAAGGCAGTTCCATTGTTGATTGTGTATATAGACCTGTCAGTTTAGGGATAACAAAAACCATCATGATAATCATCACAACAATCATCATTGATATAATCACAATCGGATAAATCATGGCTCCTTTAATTTTTGCCTTAAACTCACGGTCTTTTTCCAATCCGTCAGCCATCTGAAGCAGAACGGAATCCAGCTTACCGGAGGCTTCACCGGACTTTACCAGATTTACATAAAGATGAGGAAAAATATTCGGATACTTGCCAAAGGCCTGAGCCAGAGTTAAACCGCCTTTTATATCCTGCGAGATATCATACAGAGCTTTTTTCAATACTTTGTTAGTTTGCTGTTCTTCCAAAATATCAATCGCTTCCGACAACACCAAACCGCTGGACACCATAGTTGCAAGCTGTCTGGTCATAATAACCAATTCTGTAAAATTCACCCTGTTTAAAAAACGGCCGATAAATGTATTATCCGACGAACTCTTTGGTTTAATAGAAATAATAATCAAACCTTTTTTCCGGATTATTGCTATAGCTGAGTGCACATCAGGTGTGTCCACACTTCCTGTGTAATCATTGCCCTGCATGTCTTTTGCTTTGTAGAAGAATTCAGCCATTATTTTAGAAATTTGCTTAGCAATTCCGGACGGAGAGTAAATTTAAGAGCGGTTTCCTGTGAAATTTTCCCTCTCTTGACTAAATCAGCAAGCGATCTTTCCAGTATTTGCATACCTTTCTCAGCTGATGTTTCTATGATGTTGTCTATCAGATAAGTTTTACCTTCACGGATAGTATTGCGCACAGCCGGTGTCGCAAACAGTATTTCGCTCGCTAAAGTTCTTCCCGGTTCGATAGTAGGGATCAGACGCAAAGAAACAATCGCTTCAAGAGTCGATGCCAATTGCAATCTGATCTGAGGCTGTTGTATTTCAGGGAAAACATCAATAATACGGTCAACAGACTGAGAAGCTGAATTGGTATGAAGCGTTGCCAACACCAAATGTCCGGTTTCTGCAATAGTCATAGCGGAGGAGATCGTTTCCAGATCCCGCATTTCACCAACTAAAACAATATCAGGGTCTTCCCGCAGAGCCGAACGCAGGGCGTTGCCCCAGGATCTGGTATCTGAATACATCTCTCTTTGCTCAATTAGCGACTTGCCGGCGGGATATACATATTCAATAGGATCTTCCACAGTAATAACATGAGCAGCGCGTGAAATATTAATACTATTAATAAATGAAGCCAGTGTTGTTGATTTTCCATGACCTGTCGGGCCTGTCACCAGAATAAAACCCTGTTTCAATTCTGTAAGTTTTTTGACAACCGAAGGCAGCCCTAGTTCCTCAATTGCCGGAATTTTGTAGGGGATAAGACGTAGGGCAGCAGCCTGAGTACCTTTTTGTCTGTATAAATTAGCCCTGAATCTGGCTTTTTTTTCAAATTCAAAAGAAAAATCAAGCTCTAGAACCTGCTTGAAGATATTTTGCTGAATAGTAGAGAGCAGTGGAGCAATAAGGCTTTCCATCTGGTGAGATGTAATCTCAACTTCACCGGGAACAGGAAACATTTCACCATGAACTCTTATCATAGGAGGAAAACCCACAGAAAGATGTAAGTCAGAAGCGTTCCGCTGAATTGTTAAATCCAATAGTTGCTGTATATTCATATTAATCTTGTGCTACCCTCAGGACTTCCTCCATTGTTGTGACACCTTCCAGCACTTTTAAGTATCCATCCTGTTTCATAGTAATCATACCCGCTGCTACTGACGCTTGCTCTATATCGCTGGACGAAGCATGCTCTAAGATTAATTTGGAAATTGCATCAGTAACTGAGAGAACCTCAAAAAGACCGATTCTGCCTAAATACCCGGTATTAACACAGAAAGAACATCCTTTTCCTTTGAATAATTTAACCAGGCTGTTTTGTGCAACAGGAAGAAATTTCCCAAGAACTTTTTTAATATTTTCAACAACTTCAGGAGGTGCGCTAAATTCTCCTTTACAATGCGGACAAATTTTCCGGACCACTCTTTGGCTGACAACAACGTTTAAGGCAGAAGTCAGCAAAAATGGTTCCACTCCCATATCCAAAAGCCGCGGGGGAGCACCGGCTGAAGAGTTGGTGTGGACAGTTGAAAATACCTGATGGCCTGTCAGAGCTGCCTGAATTGCCAAATCAGCAGTTTCGCTGTCACGGATCTCTCCGACCATAATAATATTCGGATCCTGACGCAAAAAACTGCGCAGTGCTGAGGCAAAAGTTAAACCAACAGTAGGGTTAACCTGCACCTGATTAACTCCGGAGATTTGATACTCAACAGGATCCTCGACGGTTACTATATTAACTTTCGTAGTAGAAATTTTTGTCAGAAGCGAATAAAGAGTTGTTGTCTTGCCTGATCCTGTCGGACCGCAGATCAGAATAATTCCATGCGGCCGGAGCAGCTGTGTTTCCAGACTTTTAAGCGATGACCCTCTGAGTCCCAGCTCCAGCAGGGTTGGTGCTTGTGTTGATTTAGGCAAAAGCCTAAGAACCACTTTTTCCCCGAAAACAGTAGGTACGGTAGAAACACGGAGATCCACAACATTATTCTGATAAGTAAAAGTAAATCTGACGTCCTGAGGAAGTCTTCGTTCGTCTATCTTTAGAACAGACAAAATTTTAATTCTTGAAATTAACGCCTCATGTACTCCTTTAGGGAGAAGGATTTTCTCCTGCAAAATACCGTCAATCCGGTAGCGGACTCTGGTGTGCTCTTCCTGAGGTTCGATATGAATATCCGAAGCTCTGCTTTTGATAGCATACTCCAGGAGTTGATCTATAATATTCGATACGGGAGCTTCGTGTAAAATTTCGGGGCCGGACTGTAGCTCCTCCTGCGGCTTCACATCATTCACTTCTTTAAGCGCTGAGGTAACTTCAGAAGTTAAATTTTGGGAATATTGATCAGAAATTGCCTTTAGAATATCATCCTGATGAGCTAAAAAAGGTTTTACTCTTAAGTTTGCCTTTTTTTCTATAAACTGAGTAATCTGAATATCGAGGGGGTCTGCCATCGCCACCCACAACTCATCTCCTTTTCTCTCAAACGGAATAATAATGTAGCGGCGGGCTGCGGCTTCGGGAACTAAATTCAAAACATCTGCCGCTATGGCTTTACCTTCAAGTTTTATAAAAGGCACATTCAAAATTTGTGCTTTGGCGGCAATAATTTTATCGGGCGGGGCAATATTACGGTCGATCAGTATTTTTTCAACAGCATTGCCGGAATTGATACTCTCAAGTTTAATAGCTGAAAGTTGATCAGCGGTAATAAAACCCTGCTTAAACAATATCTCTTCAATTGAAGCGCCACGGAAATTTTGGGCAGTATTTGGCATACTTCTATTATGTTAAAATCGGCCTATGATTGCAAGGCTCTTGATTTATCCCTCTCTCAAAACTCTAGCTTCCCACTTAGCTTCCCACTTGACGAGTGGGAATGTAAACCATCCGGATACTTTATACTTTAAAGCGGGGGAGAAGTTGGGAATTGCGGAAGCCAGAAAGATAAAAAAACACTTCTTTTTAAAATCATACTCTGCCAAAGGCCGCTCAGTAATTATTGAAGATGCAGGTGTTATGACAATTGAGGCCCAAAATGCGCTTCTTAAAACTATTGAGGAACTACCAAAAGATGCCAGTTTTATTCTTGGTAGCACTTCTGAATCCAATCTTCTGCCGACAATTTTATCAAGATGCGAAATAATTAAAATACAAGAGACAAGTGACAAGAGACAAGATAATAAAGAAGAGATAGAAAAATTATTAAATAATTCTCTTGAAGAACGGTTTGAATATGTGGAAAAAACCAAAAATAAAGAAGAACTTTTATTCTCGTTGGTTAGCTATTTTCACCAGTATATTTTAAAATTTCCTGAATTTACAGAGAAGTTACTGCAGGCAGAGGAGTGGCACAAACAAAATGTAAATATCAGGGCGATTTTAGAATATCTGATGCTGGTAATGCCCGCCCGGAAATGATATTATGATCTTTTATTATGGCCTCCAATAAATATTCAGCAGAACAAATTCAGGTATTAGAAGGATTGGAACCGGTCCGTAAAAGACCCGGCATGTATATCGGCTCAACGGATGCCCGGGGCCTCCATCACCTTGTTAAAGAAGTTGTTGATAATTCTGTTGATGAAGCGCTGGCAGGCTATGCCAAAAATATCTGGGTAGTGCTGCATGAGGATAATTATGTAACAGTAGCCGATGATGGCCGGGGAATTCCGGTTGAAATTCACCCGAAAGTCGGAGTTTCGGCGCTGGAAGTTATTATGACCACTCTTCATGCCGGAGGCAAATTCGGCGACGGGGGATACAAAGTTTCTACGGGTCTTCACGGTGTCGGAGTTTCTGCAGTAAATGCGCTGTCAGAATATGTAAGGGCAGAGGTGAGGCGGGAGGGCAAAGAGCATTTTCAGGAATATTCGCAGGGAAAAGCCAAAAGCACAGTCACACTTGCCCCAAAAAATCCGGAACTGCCGTATAAAACCAGTTTTAAATGGAGGGTTAAAAACGGCACCAAAATTACTTTTCTGGCAGATAAAACAATTTTCTCAACTATTGTCCCTGAGTTTGAAAGACTGGAAAAACAACTTAAACAGGTAGCATACCTGGTAGCCGGAATATTCTTTCATTTATACGATGAACGAACCAACGAGGAACGACATTTCTATTTTCAATCCGGTCTGGCCACTTTAATAAAACACTTAAACAGAAATAAAGCCTTAATCCACCCGGAGCCAATTTTGATTCATAGGGTAATTGACGGAGTAGATGTGGAAGTGGCAATTCAGTATAACGACGGTTTTAACGAAAATGTTGAAAGCTTCGCCAATGTGGTGCCTACAACGGAAGGCGGATCTCACCTGACAGGTTTTAGAATTGCCCTGACCCGCGCTATTAATGATTATGCCAGAAAAATTGAAGCCTTAAAAGAAAAAGATGAAAACTTAACAGGTGAAGATGTCAAGGAAGGCTTAACTGCTGTTATTTCCATTAAAATGGATTCCGACAGAATTCAATTCGAATCCCAGACAAAAGAAAAGTTGGGTAATGCGGAAATTCAACCGCTTGTTTCGGGAGTTGTTAAAGACGGACTTGATATGTATTTTGAGGAAAATCCCCAGGACGGCCGCAGAATTATGGAAAAAGTCCTGCTGGCAGCCAGAGCCCGGGCAGCGGCAAGGGCCGCCAAAGATGCTGTGATCAGAAAAGGCGCCTTGGAAGGAATGGCGCTACCCGGTAAACTTGCTGATTGTCAAAACCGTGATGCAGCAGAATCCGAGTTATATATAGTAGAAGGAGACAGCGCCGGAGGCTCGGCAAAGCAGGGTAGGGACCGGAAATTTCAGGCCATTTTGCCTCTTCGGGGAAAAATTCTGAATGTAGAAAGAGCCAGACTTGATAAAAATTTGGAGTTTGAAGAAATTAAATGTCTGGTTATAGCTCTCGGAACAGGCATCGGCGACACGGTGGATTATACAAAAGCCAGATATCACCGGGTGATTATTATGACTGATGCTGATGTAGACGGCGAGCACATCAGAACACTGCTTTTAACATTTTTCTTTAGATATTTACCGGAACTAATTACCAAAGGTTATCTCTATATTGCCCAGCCACCGCTTTATAAAATCCAAAAGGGCAAGGAAATTAATTATGCCTACTCTGATGATGAAAAAGCAGAAATTATGAAAGGAATCAAAACAGATTCTGTCATTACTTCAAGATATAAAGGTTTAGGAGAAATGAATCCTGACCAGCTTTGGGAAACTACTATGAATCCGGAGAACCGCGTTCTCAAACAGGTAACTATTGACGATGTCACTGCAACAGATGAAGTCTTTACCATGCTGATGGGCGACGAAGTCCCTCC
>JAUSHE010000042.1 GCA_030648435.1 Candidatus Daviesbacteria bacterium | reverse complement strand
TAGGGGAATAAATGGATATAAAGAGGCTGACGATTTTTGATAAAGAATACCCCATACTCCTTAAGGAAATTTATGACCCGCCGGTGGTGTTGTATTACAAAGGAAAGCTTGATTTGAATAATAAAACTATTGCTGTTGTTGGCAGCAGAAAAATGACAGACCAAGGAAGATCTGCAACGGTAGAGTTTACCAAAGGTTTAGTAAATGCCGGTTTTACTATTATCTCAGGTTTAGCCCGGGGAGTGGACAGTACTGCACACTTGACAGCAATTTCAGAAAGAGGAAAAACAATTGCTGTTTTAGGCAGCGGTTTAAATAATATCTATCCTCAAGAAAATATAGAACTGGCAGAAAAAATTGCAGGAGGTTTTGGAGCAATTATTTCTGAATTCCCTCCTGATTATCCGGTAAAACCGGAGAATTTTCCTCAAAGAAACAGGATTATCTCGGGTTTATCCCTGGCGGTTTTAATTGTTGAGGCGAAGAACAACAGTGGGTCGGCAATTACTGCCAGAGCAGCCCTGGAACAAGGGCGCGAAGTTTTTGTGATACCACCGAATGATCTGATCAAAGATGGTGCGACAGCGGTCTTTCATCCTGAGGAAATCTTGCATGAAATGGGTTTCTAGCCTACAATAGTAATATGCCAAAAATCCTGCTGTTTGCGATTTCCCTGGGTGTAATTATTTTGACAGTGACTGTAGTGCTTGTTTTCCAGAAATCGACCCCCAAAAGTGAAATTGACACGGCAGTAAATCAGGCCAATTTGCTTTATAACCAGAGAAAGCTGGAGGGGCAGGATTTTTCAAACGGTCCCTGTCTTTCTAATGCTTTAATGCCGGGATGGGTTTTGGATATTGTACACAATCCCCGTCTGTCAACGGATGATTTAGCTCAAAATCAGTGTCCGTCTTTTAGGGAAGGCAGCGCAAGTCATTTTGTTGAACTTGATTTGGAGGGGAATCTGGTCAGAGCCCGTTAACTATGAAGTTTGCATCACTGCCAATTAGAATATTTCAATTTTGGTTTCCTGATTCCATTGCTTTTTTTGCCGGAACATGGAAAAATTTGATGCTTTATTTGGAAGAAGATCTGGCAGTTGGCCTGATGTGGAAATTACTTTTTACTCCCTTGTTTCATGATGCATCAATTGTCGGCAGGGTGTTGAGTTTTCTTTTTAGGATCACCAGAATTGTTATTGGATTATTTGCTTTTGCAATTACCACGGCAATCGTGCTTCTCGTTGGAGGTTATTTTTTAGTATTGCCGTTTCTGGCAGTGTTCGATCAGCCCGAGTTTATTTCCAGAATAGTATTTCTAGGTTGTTTGGGAATATTTTTAATTAATAATTTCTCACGTCCTTACAAAAAAATTTGGCAAATTAAAGAAAATAATAGTTTTTGGGATGCCTCAATGATTAAAAAGAATGATCTGGCTTTTGCTAATCTTCTAAAAAGCTCTGATGTCGTAAATCTTTTATCTAATTTAGAGATTCAACTTAATAGTTTGCCTGTATTTGAAATTACGGATAAAGAAAACCTAATCAGGGAAGTGTTTAAATTGGGAAAACTTTGCGGGAGTGAGTATTTGCGGCCCGGTCATTTTTTTGTGGCGGTTTTGCCGGAGATTCCGGGTATAGATACTTTTCTTCTAAAACTTGAACTAACTACCGATGATTTCAAGGAAACCTTAATGTATCTGGAAAAGAAAAGAAATACCTGGAGAAGAGTGTATATCTGGGATGATGATTTCACGGTTCATCATCTCAAAGGTGTCAATCGTGGATGGTTGGGAATTCCAACACCGGCTTTGGATATTGTGGCTGAGGATTTAACAAAAACTGCTGCAATGGTAGGTTTCCCTGATTTTATCGGAAATATCACTTTGATAAAACAAGCTGTTTCCATTCTTTCCCAATCAGGCAATAAAAATGTGATCCTGGTTGGTCCTCCCGGTTGCGGTAAAACTACTTTGATTAGGTTTTTAGCAAAACAGATAGTAAAAGGAGATGCACCGGAAGCCTTAGCTACAAAAAGACTGATGACGTTGGAACCTACACGGCTTCTTTCCGGCATACGGACTCAAGGTGAATTGGCAGATCGTGTAAAAACAATTTTTGAAGAAGTTGAAGCTGCCGGCAATGTTATTATAGCTGTTGAAGAAATTCAGTCTTTGGGGGAAGGGGAAGCAGGAAATAGTTTAAATCTGTATTCTCTGATATTGCCGTATTTAGAATCAGAGAGGTTTCAGTTTATTGCCAGCACGGAAATTGGAAATTACAACCGGACTTTAGAAAAGAATGGTGCTCTAGCCAGATTATTTATTAAAATAGAAGTTCCTCCTGCGACTGCGGATGATTCTTTAAAAATATTGGAAGATAAGGCTATCACTGCTGAGAGAAAAGATAAAATTAAGGTTACATTTATAGCTATAAAGACTGCAATCTCTCTTTCCCGAAAACTTATCCACGATAGAGTATTGCCCGATTCTGCGATAAGTATCTTAAATGAGGCCTATACACTTTCCGTGAACAGATGGGTTACGAAAGAGGTTGTCAGAAGGGTGGTCTCCGAAAGAGTTAAAGTGCCTTTAATGGAGGTGGGTAATGCCGATAAGAACAGATTGCTTAATTTGGAAAAAGAGATTCACACCCGGTTAATTAATCAGGAACAGGCAGTTAAAGCAGTGGCAGATACTCTGCGCCGTTCTGTTACAGGATTGCGGGAAGAGACAAGGCCGATCGGGTCATTTTTATTTGTTGGACCAACCGGAGTTGGAAAAACAGAGCTGGCAAAGATATTGTCAGAAGTATATTTCAAAACAGCCGGCGCCTACATTAGGTTTGATATGTCGGAGTACCAAAATAGTGAATCGGTGAACCGGTTGATCGGTGGATCAGGAGAAGAAGGACAACTAACAGAGGCTATCAGACAGCGGCCATATGCACTTTTGCTTTTGGATGAATTTGAAAAAGCAGACCCCAAAATTTTAACCTTATTTTTACAGGTTTTGGAGGATGGGAGATTAACAGATGCGAGTGGCCGAACAATTGATTTTACCAATACCATTATTATTGTTACTTCAAATGCCGGCAGTTTAACCATTGCGGAAGGTTTGAAAATTGGAAAAAGTTTAGAAGAAATTGATAAACAAGTAAATAGTGAATTGCTGACAATTTTTAAGCCGGAACTTATAAACCGATTTGATGAAATCGTTTTGTTTAAACCGCTATCTACGGAAGATTTGCAGAAGATAGTGATAATAAAACTTAGCGCGCTGCAAAAACAGATGAAGGAAAAAGGGTATTTAGTGGAATTTGATTCCGGCTTAGTTGCAGAGTTAACCAAAAAGGGTTTTGATCCGGTGATGGGAGCGCGTCCTTTACGCCGCCTTATCCAGGATACCCTGGAGGCAAAACTTTCACGGTTAATTTTGGAAAATGAATTAGTAAAGGGTAAACCATTTCAGGCAGGGGTTGATCTTATGTCATATTGACATACATATTTAGCCAGGATATAATATAAATATTATGTTTAATACGGTGTCAGCAAGACAAATTCAAAGGGAATATAAAAAGGTCCTGCAAAAGGCTAATAAATCCAAAGAGCCTATTGTTGTGATGGCTAATAACAAGCCTTTGGGCGCGGTAATTGGTCTTGATCTTTTAGAAAAGATTCAACTAGAAATTTTAGTCAGTCAAGCCTTGGAAGATTCGAAGTTAGGAAAAACTAAAGTAATCAAAAACATGAAAGACCTAAAAGAAGATTTCCAGGAATTGGAAAAATATGTCTTCTCCAAAGATTAAATTAGAATATTTCCAGCATTTTTTAAATGATCGCAAAAAATATCTCAAAAATAATCCCAGGCGTTTAGCGGAATATAAGAAAGCCATAGCCTTATTTTTATCAAACCCGGCACATCCGAGCCTGAATCTAGAAAAATTAATAAACACTAAAGGGGTATAAACTATTCGTTTAAGCAGAGCAGATAGAATATTTTTTATTTGGAAAGATGCAAATACTGCCCTTTTTATTGATATAGGTAAGCATGATAAATATAGAAAATATTAAGTATAATAAATGATATGAAGAAGTGGATTTTACTACTTGGGATATTGGCGATCTTTTTGCCCGTTACCGTTTCGGCGGTTAATTCATTAGATGATATAAATCAAAAAGTTTGCAATCGGTTTGAGGGGGATGTTGTGAAATTGGCAGCAATTATGGAGGAACTGCGGAGAAGAAAGGGAATCACAGAAACCAGGGTGGCTTTTGGAGGTGTCGATACCCAGATTGAAAGTGCAGATTATTGGATCACTTCAGCCGCTGAAGCAGTGGCATACCAGCGGGCGCAAAAATATTTCACTCAAAGCCAACTGCGAAACAGTCTGGAAGTTTTAAGAAGCAAAATACTTAATGCTAAAAGAGAAGTAGGAAAAGCCTTAGATGATTAAAAAAACTGTCTTTGTTGTGGTTATTTTAATAATTTTATTTTCTATTTTATTTTTAAGAAATAAAACAGAACCTATGGTAAATCCTGCTGTGGTGCCCCAGCCTCCAGCTGAAATTAATCAACCTGAAGTGATGAAATATGATGTCTCAACGGATTTACAAAAAGAGTTGGACAGCGTTAATCCACAGATTAACGATAGCGACTTTTAATACTTGACAACCCCGTTACAATTATCCGAGAGTTAAAATATGCAGAATTTAGTAATTGTTGAATCACCCACCAAAGCCCGTACCTTGCAGAAGTTTTTGGGTGATAAGTACCAGATTGAAGCCTCAATGGGGCATGTCAGGGATTTGCCTAAGAGCGAATTAGGTGTGGATGTAGATAAAAATTTCGAGCCTCAATATATTATCCCGCGGGATAAGAAAAAAAGGGTTAATGAACTCAAAAAAGCGGCCAAAGACGTAAAAACTCTTTGGCTGGCAACAGATCCTGATAGGGAGGGTGAAGCTATTGCCTGGCATCTAGCTCAGATTATCGGAGATCAGAAATCTGAAATCAGAAGAGTAGTTTTTCATGAGATTACGGAAGAAGCTATTAAAGAAGCTTTTGAAAACCCCAGGGAAATTGACTTAAAACTGGTAGATGCCCAACAGGCCAGAAG
>JAUSHE010000039.1 GCA_030648435.1 Candidatus Daviesbacteria bacterium | reverse complement strand
TATCCTAAAGCAACAGGACATATTGGCCACATGATTAAATTTATTAAGGAGCTTGTTAAAAAGAGATTGGCTTATGAGGAGAAGGATGGCTCGGTATATTTTGATATTTCTAAATTTCCGGATTATGGAAAGTTATCAGGTCTGGAAGGTCGGACTTTAAAACCCGGAGCTAGAGTTTCTGCGGACGAGTATTCCAAAGATGATGTTCAGGATTTTGCCCTTTGGAAAGCAGTTAAGGCGGGAGAAGTGGGTTTCAATTCCCCTTGGGGATTTGGCAGGCCCGGTTGGCATATTGAATGTTCTGTAATGTCGCAGGAATACTTAGGTGAAACTTTTGATATCCATGCAGGCGGGATAGATTTACTTTTCCCCCACCATGAAAATGAAATAGCGCAGAGTGAGGGAAAAACCGGCAAAAAATTCGTTAACTTTTTTGTGGAAGGTGAACATCTTTTAGCGGAGGGACAAAAAATGGCAAAATCTTCAGGGAATTTTTATAAATTAAAAGATTTAGAGGAAAAGAATTTTGATCCGTTAAGTTTTCGATATCTCTGTTTGACAGCCCATTACAGGGATAAATTAAATTTTACCTGGAAATCTTTAGAAGCTGCCCAAAATGCACTAAATAATTTGAGGGAAGAAATCAGGAGTTGGGGTGAACCCAAGATTGGCTGTGCAGGGTTTGAACAAAAATTTATGGATGCTGCAAATAATGATTTAAATATGCCGCAAGCCTTGGCAGTGGTATGGGAACTGGTAAAATCCAATTATCCAACTTCTGCCAAAGCTCAAAGTTTACTAAAATTTGATAAAATTTTAGGATTAAAATTAGATGAGTATTTAGGAAAACTAATAGAAATTCCAGCTAATGTGATAAAATTAGTTGAAAAGAGAGAAGCTGTCAGAAAATCAGGAGACTTTAAAAAGGGAGACGAAATAAGAAAAGAGATTAAAAAATTAGGTTTTGAAGTAGAGGATACCCCAAAAGGTCCGAAAGTGATAAACAAGTTTGCCACCTTTGTGGTAAACTAGGTTGAAGTGGAAACAGACGTTGTTACTATTGATGGTCCGACATCCTCCGGCAAAAACAGTGTCGGATTTTTATTAGCCCAAAAACTGGGTTATCAATATATTGACTCCGGATCTATTTATAGGGCCGGTTGTATCTTAATTTTAAAAAATAACATATCCTTACAGGATTTAGAAAAAGTTGTTAATATTTTCAAAAATCTTCAGATAGAAATTAATGGCCAAAGGTTTTTTGCAAACGGCGAAGATGCCACAAATCACCTGCATGATCCGGAAGTAACTAAAATAGTTTCTGCAGTTTCTGCAATCAGGCAAGTTAGAGAGGCCACTAAAATAATCCAATACCAGCTGGTAAATACCCACAATACTGTGATGACAGGCAGAGATATCGGCTCGGAAATTTTTCCTTCGGCCAGACATCAATTTTATCTGACAGCTGATGTGAAAATTAGGGCCCAAAGAAGATTTCAGCAGCTGGTTGCAAAAGACCCCGCAACAAAGTTTGAGGATGTTTTAAAAAGCATGGAAGAGCGGGACCTAGGAGACAGCACCAGAGAAGTCTCCCCTTTAAGGATTCCGGAAGGCGCAACCGTGATTGATAATTCCAGTTTAAGCGTTGAAGCAACTGTTGAAGAAATGTTGAAACACATCCATGCACAAAATTAAAACTCTATCAAACGGGCTGACCTTAATCACTATAAACTTGCCGCATCTTGACTCGGTTACCACCCTGGTTGCTGTTGGAGCCGGTTCAAGGTATGAAACAAAAAGAATAAACGGCATCTCCCATTTTTTGGAGCACATGTTTTTTAAAGGATCTGTAAAATTTCCCTCAGCGGAAAAGATTGCCACATTGGTAGATGGTATCGGCGCAGTAAATAATGCAGCTACAGACAAAGAAGTGACTTATTACTGGATTAAATCTGCAGCCAAACATCTTAAACTTTCCTCAGATATTCTTTCTTCAATGGTCAAAGAGTCGCTTTTGGCAACAGAAGAAATTGAAAGGGAAAAAGGAGTCATTGTTGAAGAACTCCGCATGTTCAGGGATTCACCTGCCAAATATGTTTGGGAATTATATGAAAGATTGCAATTCGGCAATCAGCCCCTTGGTTGGGATATTGGAGGCAAAGAGGAAACAGTTGTATCTTTAACTAAGGAAGATTTTGTTTCATATATGGATTCACTTTACTCTCCTGAAAACATGGTGTTAGTGTATGTTGGAAAACTACCCCAAGATATTGAAAATTTAGCTGAAGAATATTTTTTGAAGTTACCTAAAAGATCAAAGTTTCAGTTTAAGCCGTATAAAAAAGCGAAACAATTAAAGTCCAAAGTTAATGTCTTTTATAAAGCTACAGATCAGGCTAATTTGGTATTGGGAGTAGAAGGTTTTAGCCGATATGACAGTAAGCGCTATATTGCCAAGGTTTTAGCCACTCTTCTAGGTGAAAGTATGTCCTCGAGATTATTTATTCAGGTAAGGGAACGCCGGGGCTTGGCTTACAATGTTGGAGCTAACTCCGGTAATTATAAAGATACGGGTGCGTTTACTATTTACGGCGGTTTGAAACTGGAAAAGGTTTATGAAGGACTGGAAGTGATGCTGGCAGAACTTGAGCTTTTGGTTTCGGAAAAAGTAACAGACGGCGAATTAAAGAAAACAAAAGAAATGCTAAGAGGCAGGATTGCCCTGCAATCCGAGTCAACGAATTTTCTGGCAGAGTATTTTGGCACTAATTTTGCGCTGGATAAAAAGATAGAAACTTTTGAAGAAATACTGCAGAAAATAGATAAAGTAACAAAAGAAGATCTGCAATCTTTAGCAAAAGAATTATTTGTTAAGAATAAGTATAACCTTCAAATAATCGGGCCTTTTAAGGATGCGGATAAATTCGGGAAATTATTAGCTTCTTAACATAAACTGTAATTACTAAGGAAATAATTCCCGTCGCAAACCCTCCAATTATGTCCCATGGGTAGTGTACGCCCACATAAATTCTTGATAATCCTACCCAAATCATTATAGGTAAAAAGAGTAAAGCCCATCTTGATTTAAAAAAGCTAAAAGAAAAAGCAATTATTGAGACGATGGTTGCATGTCTTGAAGGAAAAGATGCGTCGTTTGCTTCTTTTACCAACGGTATGAAATTGTATGTAATAAAAGGCCTTGGCTCAAAATAGATTAAATGGATGATTTTGATCAGTAGAATTGAAATAGGAATGCTTAAGATAATAAGCAAGAATGCTTTTTTATCATTCGTTTTTCCTCTAAAGCCCAAAACGAGGGTAATAAAAAACATTAAATAAATTAAGTATTCAGCCCCAAAAATCCAGAAAAATAAATTTATATTGCCCATCGTGATAAATAGGGAAGAAAGATAAGAGTACCTACAGCAGTGGAAGTGATGGCCGCAATCAAAACAGCTCCGGCAGATATGTCTTTGGCAAGTTTTGCTCCAGGGTGTTCTTTATCTGTAAATTTATCAACCACTGCCTCAATTGCGGTGTTTGTCAGTTCTACTGAAATTACAAATCCTATCAAAAAAATAATTATTATAAAATCCGGTTTAGAAATTTTTAAAAAGAGGGAAACAATAATTACAACTACTCCTGCCAGAAAATGAAATTTTAAATTTGGCTCTTCTTTTAAAGCAGTAATAATGCCTGTAATGGCGTATCTAAAAGAAAGTACTCTTCCCTTAGAAAATTTTTCCGGATCCATATTTTTAGTATACCATGTCACTTGACTTAAAGAGCCTAATTGGTTATATTAGGCTATGGGAATCCAAATAAACGAGAAATGTGGGATATTTGGAGTTTTCGGTCAGGGGTTTGAGGCAGCCCGTTTGGTTCATCCGGGTCTTTGGGCCCTGCAGCATCGGGGTCAGGAATCTTCCGGAATTGCATCTTCAGACGGTAAACAGATTTTTATTCACAAAGGAATGGGTTTGGTTGCTCATGTTTTCGGAGAAGAAAATCTTCGAAAATTAAAAGGATACCTGGCGATCGGTCATAACCGTTATTCAACTTCGGG
>JAUSHE010000038.1 GCA_030648435.1 Candidatus Daviesbacteria bacterium | reverse complement strand
AACAGTCTTGATTATTCAATGTTAATAAGAAACTTCAGCCGTTAATGAAATCTACTACGTTGACAAAACAGGCCTAGATAGTTCACTATAAATATGTAGCCCTTAAGTCATATGGGAGAATTTTTAGATTACTTCAAAAATAAAAAAAACCTGGCTAACCTGCTCCTTTTGGGGATATTGGTTTTAGCCATTCCTTTGGGTGTAAATCTTATTAAGCAGCAGCAGATTTTAAAATCCAGGGCCACAGCCGCAGCAATAGTCTTCTCCGGTCCTAATGTTAAAACCATCGGCAGTAAAACTGTAGCCACAAAGCCTGATGTGATTTTGGAAATTACCGCTCCAGGTGATACCGGCAGCGGTGGTGGAGGTGGTGGTGATACGGTTGCCACTAAATGTGCCGGAATTATCCCCTGGAGCCAAGTTGATGCTGAATTAAAAGTTGCCAAATATGACGGTCTTTATGATCATTCTCAAACAGAACTTGATGCTTACAACAGAACTAGGGTTTGTGAAGGTGGAAGCGGTGGTGGAGGTAACGGTGCGCCGGCTTGTGACAGTAGCCAAGTTAATATGAGCGTTTCACCGAGTTCTCTTAATGTGGGTGACCAGGCAACGTTTACAGTTGGTGGAACTCAAGGATCAACCTGGATTGGAGACAGCTGGTCCGGCGGTGTTGATTGTAAAGATGGTTTCTGGGGTTCTAAAACCTGCAAGGTAACTTCAGCCGGTAGTTTTACCTGGACTCATAAGTGGCAAAATACCGCTCCCAATAAGCCTGATATTAAATCCCCCCCATGTTCCAATGAAATCCAATTTACTACAAAAGATAAAGTTGTTTTTCTACAGGATACTTTAATGAGTTTTGTATCCAAAGGATTAGTAAAGGATGCATATGCAACCGATAATTGTCCAGACAGCCAGCAAGAAGTTGCAGTAGCGAAAATTGGTCAAACAGTTGATGGTACAGTATATTGGGAGAATGGTTTGTGTGGATACAAATATTACAATTATAAGTCAACTTTAGCAGGTGGTGATGTTTGTGCTTCAATAGTTTTTGGGAAGTGGGGTCAACAAGATCAGTGTCCTGTTAAGTGTGGAGATAATCCACAATCCCCTCCTGCTGGGTACATGTGGAAAGCAAACTGCGATACTAAAGAGTCGTGTTTTGTTACTGCTGATAAAAATGATCCAAATTATAATTCTAAGTGTCTACAAAATAATTTTGATGCAGGGAATGTTGAGCCCAGTACCAGCAACTGGTGTTATGGTTTTTCTAGTTCAACCGGTGGCGCATCAACGTCTAGTGATTTTAGGTGTTTAATGTTGGTTAGGTCTGTTTGTCAAAGCGCTGGTGCTACGCAATGCGGTGGTGCTTCAGGGTGTACTCTCGGTAATCAAACACCGGATGCAGGAGATGCTTGTGCTAATTGTGTTTTAACAAATAGAACTGACTTAAGACCCTTTTATGACCAGAATGGGCATAGAACTTGTAGCAACAAGCAGATTGTTAATGATTGGTGTAATGGGGTAAGTACAGATGCATCAAAACAATGTGCAGATATTAAAAGTGCTGCTTGTAAATCGGCTTGTAGTGGAACTGGTGGTGGTGACGATACAGTTCAAACAAAGTGTGGTATTACACCCTGGAGTCAAATTGATGCTGAACTTAAAGCTGCCAAATATGATGGCCTTTTTGATCATTCTCAAACAGAACTTGATGCCTACAACAGGACTAAGGTTTGTGAGGGTGGAGGCTCCAGTGCTATTGTTGCCTTTTTCAGGCTTTCTGAGGATCTAACTGCTTTGGATACTGCTCCCAAAGAAGTTTATACCTCACCTGGTCCTGTTATTAAATCTTGGACTTTTAAGGATCCTAAGCCTGGTATTAAAACTATCTTTGTTCAGTTTTATGATAAAGCAGGCATTCAAGTTGGTGAGCGCGAACAGGCCTCTATTGATTTGTTGGGCGGTGAGCCTACTATTGCCAGCTGTTCCTTAAGCTTTGAAGGGCAAAACGTAACTTATGAAATAAACGGAACGAATTTTGGTTCTGATAAAGGTACAATTACTTCGGATTCCGTTAATTTAGAAATCAAGAGCTGGTCCCCTGCCAAAATTAAAGCTGTCCTGGCAAACCCGCCGACAGGCCAATCTTTTCCCATTACTGTGACTAATACCTTTGGTCAATCAGTGCCGGGTCAGTGTAGCGCCATTTCTCAAGTTTCTGTGGGGGCCAAGGTTTTTTGCAGCGCTCCCTCAAATCACGATACGGACAATGTTGACTTGGAATTAGCGGGGGTTTTTAAAGGCGGTAAGCTTATCAAGCAAAAAGTTAAAATTGATAAGGATGGGGTCATCCAGGGCCTGGATCAAAAATTAGAAACCGGCAAGCAGTATAAATTGTCCCTTAAAGCCCCCAAGTCTTTACGTAAAACTTCAGGTGTGTTTACAGCGGAAGACGGGGTTACCACTGTTCCTAATTTTGTCCTGCCTGTCGGTGATATTTTCCCGGCTGACGGCGGAGACAGCCTAATCAATGCTTTTGACCACAACGAATTAGTCCGCCAATGGATTATTTCCGCAGATGCTACGGGCAGGTCGGGAGACTTCAATGTGGATAGTAGGGTTAACTCCATTGACTGGGCTTGTATGAGGACTTCCATGAAGGATAACGGCGGTAGCGGTGATGATCCGGAACCTGTTCCCGGTGAATCGGTTGCCCCAAGTTCCAGTTCGGCACCGTGATATACTAAATATTATGGATAGTTTAAATGTACAAGTTAATGATCAGTTAAATAAACAATTTTCCGGAAAGACCAAGAAATTCTTCACTGGGCCAAAAATTATTTTCCTGATTTTAGGACTGGTTTTATTAATAGAAGTTATCTATGCTGTCAGGGTTTTGACTTCCAACTCCCCTCCTCCCCTGCCGCAAAAAACCACGGTTCAACCGCCGGTAGGAAAAATTTCTTTGAATGCGCCTAAGACAAGCTATAAAATTAACGAAGCGGTGCCTGTTTCCGTGCTGATTGATACGGCAGGATATGCGGTTGGAGGAGTTGATCTGATAGTGCGCTTTGACCCAAAAATTTTGGAAGCCAGCGTTTCAGGGTTAGTCAAGGGAACAATTCTTGAGGAATATCCTGCCATGTCTGTGGATAGCGTTAAAGGCTTGATTTCTATTTCAGGGATTAGCAGTACGCAAAACGGTTTTACAGGGAAAGGACAATTTGCTACCTTAAATCTAAGGGCAAAAGCCTCCGGTAAAACATCCTTAACCATTGATTTTAATGGTAAAGGCCAAACGGCAGATTCTAATTTGGTAGAGAGCGCCACATCTAAAGATATCCTGGAAACTGTGAATAATTTAGAGGTAAACGTACAATGAAAAAGTATTTAATCTCGCTTTTAGCTTTTAGCTTTTTATCTTTAGCTTTGCCAGGGGCGGTTTTGGCATCTACTTTGTCGCTGTCACCTGCAACAGGCACTTTTAACAGAAGCTGCCCTTTTGCCTTGGATATAGCGGTAAATACTGCCGGGGCGCAGACCGACGGGACAGATGCAATTTTATTTTATGATGCCTCAAGGTTTACAGCCCAGAGCATCACCAATGGCGCTATTTATCCGGATTTTCCGGGAAATAATATAGACTCCGCTTCCGGCAAAATCACCATTTCCGGTTTAGCTTCCGTCAGCACTCCCTTTTCCGGCACCGGCATTCTTGCCACCATCAATTTTATTGTTACAGATACATCATCCACAGGAGCCACCCAGATCACATTTGACTTTGATCCGAATAACAAGGCCAAAACTACCGACTCCAATGTGGTGGAGCGGGGTACGGTAGTAGATACATTAAATTCCGTAGTTAACGGCAATTACACTATCGGAACCGGAACCTGCGGATCCGTTGTCAGTCCCGTTCCCAAACTTCCCCAGGGCGCTGTTTCCACCCCTGCGGCACAGCCTAAAACAATTGACCAGCTGGTTGACCGGACAGGTAAAGGTCCGGGTACACCCCAACTCACTTTCACGCTGGCCATTATTGGCAGTGTTTTAACTGTTTTGGGAATTTTGGGATTGGCTTTGCTGTAAGTATGACTCTTTCTGCTCATGTTACTGCATTTTTGGAATATCTGGAACTTGAACGGAATGCTTCACAGTTAACTATTAGAAACTATGATCATTATCTCAAGCGTTTTTTAGATTTTTCCGGTAATATCAATCCCAAAGACATAGATCTGAATTTGGTCCGTAAATACAGGCTTTATCTTTCCCGCTGGACAGATCCCAAGCTTAAAAGAAACCTCAAGCGGAATACGCAGAATTATTTTATGATTGCTCTGCGGGCGTTTCTTAAGTATCTCGCCAAATCAGATATTAAGACTTTGTCTCCGGAAAAAGTAGAACTGGGGGATGCCGACCCCAGGCCGTTAAAAGTGCTGGATGATGCTTCGCTAAAGTCGCTCCTCGGCGCGCCTGATTTAACTGAAAAATCCGGTATCAGAGACAGGGCAATTTTGGAAACATTATTTTCCACGGGTCTTCGTGTATCAGAGCTGGCTTCTTTGAATACGGATACCATTAATCTGCAAAGAAAAGAGTTTGGAATAGTTGGTAAAGGAGGGAAGGAACGGGTGGTGTTTGTATCGAATTCTGCAGCCAGCTGGCTGGAAAAATACCTGGAGGTTAGGAAAGACACATTTAAGCCTCTTTTCATCCGTTTCCAAGGTAGAGTTGATTTAGAAAATGGCGGAGAAAAAATGAGGCTCACTCCCCGCTCGATTGAACGGATTGTAGAAAAATATGTTAAAAGGTTAGGTTTTTCGGTCAAGGCTACGCCCCATACACTGCGCCACTCTTTTGCTACGGACTTACTGATTAACGGAGCGGATATCCGTTCGGTTCAGGAAATGTTGGGTCATTCTAATATTTCCACCACACAAATTTACACCCACGTCACCAATGCGCACCTAAAAGACGTGCACAAATCCTTCCATTCAGGCAACAAATAACAGTTTGTGTCATTTGTTTTTAATTACTGAATTTAAGACTGTTGATACAACTGATAATACAATTGCACCCACTATTGCCGGCACCCAACCATCGATCGTGACTCCTTTTATTACGGCTGACACTATAAATAAAACTACAGCATTAACTATAAAAGAAAACAGGCCTAACGTTATAATCGTTAATGGAGCCGTAATTAAGCTTAGGATTGGCTTGATAAAAGTATTCACTACACCCAAAACTATGGCGGCCAGTACTGCTGTGGTGAAATTATCCACCTTGAATCCGGGTACAATATAAGCTGTCGCCAGAAGAGCTAAGGCATTTAGGATAAGTGCTACAAGAATGTTCAAATATATCACCTCCCCTCTTTAATAATGATAGAATAAATAATGTCAATGATGCAAGGGTTAACTTCTCATAAAGCACAGGAACTGTTAAAAAAATACGGTTTTAATAAACTTCCGGAAAAGCAGACAACTTCTGCTGCAGTTGTCTTTATCAGGCAGATAAAAAATCCTTTTACTTACCTGCTTTTGGGAGCCGTATTTCTTTCTGTTGTTGTCGGCGATAAATTGGACAGTTTCCTGATCGGCGGGATTTTGGTATTAAATATATTTTTAGGTTTTTGGCAGGAATTTAAAGCTTCCAAAGAACTGGAGGCCCTCAGGAAAATGGAAGTCGGTTATTCAAGGGTTGAGCGGGACGGCAAACAAGTTGAAATTTTATCGACCGAACTTGTTCCGGGAGATGTAGTAATTTTAGAGTCCGGTGATAAGGTTCCGGCTGATGCCCAAATCCTGGAAAGTTATTCTTTGCAGGTAAATGAATCTATTTTAACCGGTGAATCCTTGCCGGTGATGAAATCTCCAAAAAAGGAAGAGAATTTTGTTTTTTTCGGAACAATTATTATTTCCGGGCGGGCTAAAGTGCTAGTTCTGCAAACAGGCATTAAGACTAAATTCGGATCTTTGGCTGAAACTTTAAGCAACATTGAAGATGAGCAAACCCCTTTTGAAAAGTCTCTGGCCGGTTTTAGTAAGGTCTTGGGATTAGGGGCTCTGGTAGTTTCTTTGCTGATTTTTATTTTAAGGTTACTGCAGGGTTATGATATAGCTTCTACTTTGTTGGGGAGCATTGCTTTAATGGTTGCGGTGGTACCGGAAGGTTTGCCAGCCGTGGTAACTATCATCCTGGCCTTAGGCATGCGGAAGATGTACCGCAGAAAAGCTTTGGTCAGAAAGATGATTGCGGTTGAATCTCTTGGTACCGCTACGGTAATTTGTACGGATAAGACCGGAACTCTAACTAAAAATGAGATGAGGGTTAAAGAAGCAGGTATTAAAGACAATAAGACAGCAGATCTTATAAAATGTGCAATATATTGCAACAGCGCCAGTTTGATAATGAAAGAAGACGGGGGTAGCTGGGATATTTTGGGTGATACAACTGAAGGAGCTCTTCTTCTTTGGGCAAAGGATCGGGGGCAGGATATTGATCTGATGAGGTCTCAGGGCAAACTGATTGAAGAGATTCCTTTCAATCTGGAAACCAGGAAAATGACGGTTTTTTGGGAAGATGGCAACAAGAAAACAGAATATACCAAGGGCGCACCCGAAATTTTATTGGTTGAGTCTAAATTGTCTAAAATTAATCAGGAAAAGTGGGAGAAGAAATATCGGCAAATGGCTCAAAAGGGACTGCGGGTTTTGGCATTTTCAAAAGACAGGGAATTCTTAGGGTTGGTGGGAATTGCCGATGAGGTCCGTCCGGAGGTTAAAGAAGCCATTGTAAAGGCAAAACAGGCTGGGATTAAGGTAGTGATGGTAACCGGTGATAATGAGCTGACAGCTAAAACAATCGGTGAAGAGATAGGACTGCTGTCGGAGGGAGATGAAATTATGACAGGTAGTCAACTAAGCGACCTAAACGAAGAAGAACTTTTGCAAAGAATTGGTAAAGTCAAAATTTTTGCCAGAATTACTCCTCAGGAGAAACTTAGGATTGTAAAAGCATATCAATCATTGGGAGAGATCGTCGCTGTAACCGGTGATGGTGTCAATGATGTTTTAGCGCTTAAACAGGCAGAAGTAGGAGTTTCTATGGGCAAAATCGGCACAGATGTATCGAAGGAAGCCTCGGATATAATTTTGCTTGATGATAATTTTGCAACTTTGATAACGGCAATTGAGCAGGGCAGATTAATTTATAGTAATATTTTAAAAGTCATTAAGTTTTTACTTGCCGGAAATCTCTCGGAAATGCTGCTCATAGGTATAGGTGTTGTTTTAGGATGGCCTTCTCCCCTTTTACCTATTCAGATTTTGTGGATAAATTTTGTGACTGATGGCCCACCGGCGCTGGCTTTGGGATTCGATAAGGCTTCACCTCACCTGATGCAGATTCCGCCCCGGAAAAATCTATCTCTGCTTGGTAGGGAGTCTCTCCGTTTTATTATTTTGAGTGGGGTTGCAATAGCTGCATTATGTCTTTTGGTATTTTATTTTACTTATTCTAAGTTTGGGCTTGAGATGTCCCGGGCGCTGACCTTTACCGTGATGGTAGTTTTGCAGATGGTTTTACCCTTCATCATGAGAAGGCATCACAACATTCTGTCTAATAAAAAGCTTTTTATCTCGGTTGTGGTTATAATATTGTTTCAAATCCTGATACTGACATATTCTCCCCTGCGTTCATTATTTCTTTAATATGTGATAATATTACTGCAATCTGTCCCCTTTTTGTATGTCTCAAATATATTTTAATTCTCCCCCTCCCGATCAAAACGATCAAATAGAAAATTTTCAAACAACCTTAGCTGCGTTGAATCAGAAAATTTTTTCTTTGCAGGAAATCATGCAGGAGAAGGAGCAAGAGCTTGCAAAGCTTCGGGAAGTAAAAAAAACTTCCTCTGTAAATTTCCCCTATTTTTTTCTATGCTCCTGTACGGTTGCTGTTGTTTTGACTTTTGCTTTTGGGGTAAATCTATTTAGCCCATTTTGGGAGATCCTCTTATCAGCCGTTATTATCGCTTTTTGTATAAATTATGTAAAAAATTTTATCCAGAAATTCCTCGGAAGTAAATAATTCTTCCACCTTCCAGGTGGATTAGCTTGGCACCTGTCCTTTTTTAGTTCATTCCAGGATCAGGTGTTTAATTAATTCCAGTTGCCTTGCGTAATCTACCTGGTCTAGAACAAACTTTTTGTAAGTTTCTACCGAAGGAAAGATATCCAGGATAAGATTTTTAACAACGAGATTTTTATCTGTAATCCCTAAGAATTCAGGATAAGAAGACCACTCGTAACTTTCCAGTCCTTCAGGCTCAATTAAGAATGAGGAAACAGGATTTAAGTGAATGTACCTTGAAGTATGTATCAGTTGTTCTTCAGACTCTATCCTGACTGCTTTAAATATTCCTTCAAAAAGCGGCCCTATCCGGTCGTGCTTTTTATTAAAATATTTGGTATAGCTGTTAGTAAAATTTGATATGAAACTTGAGATGCCATTTTCCACTTTTTGTTTGAGCATGATATGGAAATGATTGGGCATAAGGCAAAAGCAGATGATTTCCACCAATATCCTGTTATCTTTTTTTAGGCCTTCCCAGAGCTTCATCTGATCTTCTTTAGGGATAGTCAGAAATCTTGACAATTTTACAGGCGGTTCAACAAACCGATAGAAATTCATTGCGAGTATCGCTCTATTTTGCTCCCGTCTGTCTGTAAAGGTTGGCCTTTTCTCGACTCCCCTGTTAAAGACGTGGTAAATTTCATCATTTGCAAAAACTAACTTTCTGTTAGTAGGCATATCTTAAAAATAGATCAAATAAGTAAAGGTGTCAATACGTTTCCACCTGGAGGGTGGACTATGGTTTGCCGGCCAGGCCGAAGTACCACAAATCCTTTATAAAACCAATTGCCTGAAACGGCCAGGTTAGAATAACGCTGTAAAATCCTGGTGATAAGAAAGACAGAAACGGCCAGCGGTAATAAACAGCAAAACCGATAGTAAACACAAAACCTATCATGAAATAGATAATGGCTATTGTAGAGAACAGTTTTTCTTTGGACATTTATGTTTTTTCTTTTGATGATACAACTGTAGCTGCCACTACTTTTTCTCCGGGTCTTACCCTCATTAAGATTACACCCTGAGTTTGTCTTTGCAGCACAGGCACCTCATTAAGGTTCATCTTAATTAGTTGTCCTTTGGTTGAAGTCAGGACTAAAGTGTCCATATTTTCGTCAATTGCCGAGGCAGTGACAATTGGTCCTGTTTTGACGGTTACCTGGGCTGCTTTAACACCCTGTCCTCCCCTGCCCTGCCTGTTCCAGGCCGAAAATTTGGTCTTTTTACCCAAACCGTTTTCCATGATCACCAAAAGCGAGTTATCATCGTTTTGAACAATATTCAAGGATACCACTCCGTCATCTTTGCCTAATCTTATCCCCCTGACTCCTGAGGTATCCCGATGTGTTGGTTTGACTTGGGTTTCGTTAAAACGGATTGATTTGCCTCCTCTTGAAACAATAATCAGATCGTCTTTACCTGTTGAGGGAATGACCCAGCCCAATTCGTCTCCCGAATCCAACTTAATTGCCACCAGGCCGTTTTTGCGGATATTGGCATATTCTGAAAGCGCTGTTTTTTTGACAGTGCCTTTTCTGGTGCACATGAAGAAATATTTAGCGCTTTCACCCTTCAAGCGGGTAGTGAGAACAGCCGTGACTTTTTCTCCCTGTTCCACATTAATTAAATTAACAATAGCCTGTCCTTTGGCTGCGCGTTGTGTTTCCGGAATCTCCCAGACTTTTACCTGGAACACCCGGCCTTTATCGGTAAAGAATAAAATACTGTCATGTGTTTGAGTGTAAAAGATATGAGAAACAGCATCTGTTTCTTTGGTGGCAATTCCCATTACCCCCTTACCTCCCCGTTGTTGAGTCCGGAAAGACATTGGCGCTTGTCTTTTGATATATCCTCCCCCGGTGATTGTTGCAATGGTTACTTCATTGGGTACTAAATCCTCCTCTGAAAATTCCCCTATTTTTTGCTTATAAACCCTGGTTCTTCTGTCGTCACCGTATTTTTCTTTAATTTTTGTAAGTTCTTCTTTAATAACTTTTAGGATTTTTTCGGGATGCGCCAGAAGATCTTCCAGATAAGTAATGGTTTCCCGTATCATTTTGAGTTCATCTTCAATTTTTTGTCTTTCAAGTGCAGCTAATCTCCGAAGCTGCATATCCAAAATAGCCAGAGCCTGAAGTTCAGATAATTTGAATTTATTCATTAAATTGACTTTTGCATCATCTGCATCCTTGGATTTTTTAATTGTTTCTATAACCGCATCAATTGCATCAACGGCAATCTTTAATCCTTCTAAGATATGCTCACGGGCTTGCGCTTCTGCCATCTCAAATTCAGAGCGTTTTCTGACAATTACCTGTCTGTGATGAATAAATTCGGAAAGAATTTGTTTTAAGGTAAGAAGATGCGGTACTCCGTCTGATAAGGCCACTAGATTGACATTAAAAACAGACTGCATGGCGGTGTATTTATAAAGGCTGTTTAGAAGGGATTGAGGTTTGGCATCCCTTTTTAAGTCAAAAACGATTCTGACCATTTGTTTGCGGTCTGATTCGTCCCGTAAATCAGCTATGCCGTCTAATTTTTTATCTTTAACCAATTCGGCAATTCTGGCAATCAGCGTGGACTTATTAACCTGGTAAGGCAGTTCCGAGACAATAATTTGCATTTTTCCGGCAGCGGTTTCATCAATTTCCGCTTTGGCTCTCATCACAATCCGGCCTTTGCCGGTGGCATAAGCTGCCAATATTTCAGTCTGGTCATAAATGGAAGCTCCGGTCGGAAAATCAGGACCTTTGATGAACTGCATTAGATCTTCAACGTTAGCGTCAGGATGATCGATCATATGGATTATGGCGTCTGTTACCTCCCCCAAGTTATGGGGCGGAATTTGGGTAGCCATACCGACTGCGATACCGGAGGCGCCGTTAAAAAGTAAATTAGGAATGACAGAAGGAAGCAAAACAGGTTCCTGAACAGTGCCGGAGTAATTATCTATAAACTTTACAGTGTTTTTATTTATATCGCGGAGTAATTCTTCAGAAATTGACGAAAGTCTGGCTTCAGTGTAACGCATTGCTGCCGGAGAATCACCGTCAATTGACCCAAAGTTTCCCTGGCCGTCTACCAGCATATATCTCATGGAAAAATTCTGAGCCATCCGGACCATTGCTTCATAAATGGGAGCATCACCATGGGGATGGAGGTTTTTCATAACTTCACCGACTACGGCAGCTGATTTTTGGAAACGGGAGGTGTGGTGCAAACCCTGCTGGGACATGGCATAAATAATTCTTCTCTGGACCGGTTTTAGGCCGTCACGGACATCAGGAAGAGCTCGGGAGACAATGACAGACATTGCATAATCCAGATAGGATTTCTGCATTTCTTCAATAATAGGTGCCGGTTGAATTTTACCGATATTACTCATAAAGAAGCATTTAAAAAGAGCTTAAAGCTCTAAGTAAATTATACCTTTTTTGAAGCCTGGTTAGCAAGCAGTAATGATCGGGATTTGTAATGTGAAAAGTAAATAATTTACCATTTAAATGTTTAACTTCATGCTGAAAAATCCTGGCTGCATATCCGGTATATTTTTCCTTAATGAGCTGCAAGGCGTCCCCTTGCAGCACGAATTAACTCCCGTTTACACCTCTTCGAGTCTGAGCCTGAGGGCTCATTCCCTCAGAGTCGAAGACCTTGGGGTTTAAACCTAAGTGCGGTTTTTTCTTTCCCTGAGGATCTACTTTTTTAGCAATTTTTGTCATTACACTCTTCTTATTTTTTTCCTTAAAAATTCTATAGAATAGTTTAATAAATATCTTGGGTAATTTATGATTAAATCCTGGGCATGTAAATATTCAAAATCCGATCCTCCAAATCCTCTTTTAAATAAAGACAGTCCGGAAAACCGATGATCTTTATCGCCCTCCGGTGAAACACCCCAAAAGTTATACCTCTTAAAGCCTCTTTTCTTGGCTTCTTTGATAGCTTCCCACTGGATAAGATAGGCTCCTGGGTATTTTCTGCCTTTCTCGGTGCTGGCCCCGTAATGATAGGCAGCTTCTGTGCCATAAAAAATAATAAAAGCCTGCGCCAGTAATTTGTTTTCAAATTTTGCACTAAACAAAACTGCCTGCTGATTTTCCAAAAAAATCTTGAATTGCTCTGCTAAAAATTTAAAGGAAAAAGGGACAAACTTTTGCCTTTTAGCAGTTAGTAGTTGCAGATCATAGAAATCATGCATAGTTTTCGCGCCATTTGTAGTCTCAATTTTTATTCCCGAAGATATAGCTTTTTTAATCTCATACCTGGTGGCTTTTCTCATGTTGGCTAGGAGAGTTTCCTCAGCCGGTGTTATATCCAGCTGGGAGGTTAACTCGGCATGCAAATGCATGGGAGCAGTCTTAAATCCTAATTCCTTAAAAAGATTTTTTGAAAAATCGTCTGATTTAATTTGCGGCCTGACTCTTATAAAAACACAGTTTTCTTCTTTGGCAATTTTTTTTATTTCCTCAACAAATTGTTTAACCAGATTTTTATTTTGCCAATCAATAGTTGGTCCGCCCGGTACAGTTAAATATTTTCCTCTTTTGGCATTTTCTACAACAGAGAGCATTGCTCCGATAAGATTGCCTTTTTCGTAGAATCCACTTCTTTTGATTTTATGATTTAGCGCTTCATGAAAACTTCCCCAATTCCAGGACTGTAAAAAATTTGCTTCCGGATGTTGGGATAAAAAATCTTCCCAAACTTGTTTCTTAGTAATTTCTTTTACAGTTGTATCCATTGATTAATGAGTTGGGAAATTTTCATTGCATCCTGTTCTGATACATTTCTATGTGTTGGTAGATTCAGAATTATTTCTGAGACTTTTTCAGCATTCGGGCATTGATTTGTGTAATTTGTTTGCGGCATATATTTTTTGGGAGCTATTGGAGCATCATACCAAATATCTGAAACAAAAATATTTTGCCTTTTTAAAAAATTAATTAAATTTATTCTATTTTCCACAAAAATTGGGAATCTTAAATTTGTAGAATTTGGGATGTTTTTTGTAATTTTTGAAGACAGGTTTTTTGGGTCGATATTACTAGCATAAATAGCTGCAATTTTTTTTCTATGGTCTAAATTATTATCTAAATTATCAAACGCTTCTTTAATCAAACTGCAATACCATGGTGCAACAGTATTTGGTTCGGTATTATTGTCCATGGGTTTCGATAATAGATCAAATATTTTTAATATCTTTTGGATTATTTTGCCGAGTCCGATTGAATAAGTTTTTCTAATGATAAAAGTAAAAAGAGGATAAAATCTATCTTTTATGGAATCTTTTTGTGTAATGACGTCTGTTTTAGTATACTTTTTGTTTCTGATAATTAATGCACCTCCTGAGATTGCATCAATTAATTTATCCTGACTAAAAGAAAGGATCACAAAATCTCCAAATTTCCCGCCAACACTATGCGCCAAATCTTCTATCAAAATAATATTATTTTCTTTGCAGATTGCAGCTAAATCTTTCACATCAGCAGGATAACCTAGCGTATTTTGAATTATTACAACTTTAATATTTGGATTTTCTTTAATCTTTTTTTTCAGCTGATCTGATGAGAAATTTAAATCCCCCTTTTCAATGTCAATATAATCGGCCGTAAGTCCTGCATTAGTTATGGCCTGATAAACTGCAAAACAGGTGAAACCATTAATCGCCACAGAGCTTTCTTTCGGTAGATTTAACAGTTTTAAAGCAATTTCTATAGCTTGCCTGCCTTTATACAATAAAATAGTTTTACCGCCGTATTTTTCATTAAGAAAAGTTTCCAGTGCGGTTTTATCTTGCTTTGTCCCGATAGTAAACAAGCTCTTGAAAACAAAACTTAAATTGTAGTTAGATCCCAGTGAATTAAATATATTCATAAATTATTTTAGTTACTTCTTCCGGATGAGTAAACTGCGGCGAGTGTTTTGCATCTTCAATAACTTCCAGTTTTGAATTACTTAGTAACTGATGCATAGTTTTTCCGTCTGAAAGGGGTGTAGTTTTATCCTGCCTTCCCCAAATAATTAAAGTAGGTATTTTTACTTTAGATAAATTTGGAGTTATATCAAAAGTAATTAAATTTTTCATAGTTTGTTTAACTATTGGTGAGGCTTTTTCATAATCACTTTCTCTCGAAAGTTTATATAAAAATTTTCTTAAAATAGCTGATGTAGTTATTTTTCTCCCGGCTTTGGCCAAAGTTTTGAATACTAATCTTTTTAATCTAATGGGGAGATCGTTATGATAAATTCCGGCACAATCTATCAAAACAATATTCTTGATTTTATTGGGATATTTAGCTGCAAAAGCTAATATAATTCTTCCGCCGTTTGAATGGCCAACTAAAACTACTCTGTTTTTACCCGCTTTTTCTTTAAGCCACTCCACATAATTATTTATGTTCCAAACGCTTTCAAGTTTTTCAGTGAGTCCGGGGATTTTAAGAAGTTCTGCATCTGCGCCTTTTTCTTTTAGTAAGTTTAAAAACGGCCCCCATTTTTCTGTTGAATAAGTCCAGCCGTGAAGAATTAGAATTTTGCTCATAGTCCCCATTTGCTTCTCCTTTTTTCCCAAATTTTTTCTCGCCGGCAAAGTTTACTTACATCCTCTTTATTTTTAAGAAGATGCTCAATAACTCCTTCTAAAAATCGCGCTCCCTTAAAAAGAATTATTTCGCCGCCTTTTAAATTAGAATTTAAATAATCTAATGTTTCTTTTGGATTTATAAATGATACTATCTCTGGATATTTTAATTTTGGATATGTATATTTGGATACCCTTGGTCCCATTAAAATAATTTTTTCTAAATTGTATTTCAAGACAATTTCTGCTAATTCTTCATGTTCTAATTGTTCCTCGGTTCCCTGCTCCAGCATATCCCCTAAAACTGCCCACTTTTTACCTGCAGGAATTTGATTAAACATCTCCAGGATTACTTTCATAGAGGAAAGATTTGCATTATATGAGCTATCAATAAGGGTCGTATTTTTTATGCCTTGAAAAACAGAACAGCGGCCCGGGGGTAGAACAAATTTAGAAAATGAGGGATCAAAATGTAATTTAAGATAGTCTAAAATTTTTAAAGTTGCCATGATTTGATAAAAACTTTCCCGGGGAAGGAGAAATTTGAATTTATAAACTTTATTCTTTATTTTAAATTCAGTTTTATCTTTCCGGAGGTCATATTTTTGAAGATCTTTTTGGGTAATTAAAACAGTTTTAGCTTTTGTTCTGGATAATTGCTTTTTAATTAAAGGAGCATCTCCATTAATAATTGCAAGATTTTTTGTATATTCTAAAAAGTAACCAAATTCTAAAGCTATATTTTCTTCAACTGGTTTTTCAAAATTCATACTGTGACTTTTGCTGATACTTACCCAGAGTGTGGCATCGGGTTGTAAAAGCGTTGCAAGGAATTTTCCCTCATTTGGTCTATCACAATCTGCCTCAACGATGTAAAGTTTTTGTTCGGGAGGTTTCCTAAAAGCTTTAAAAGGGGCCAGCAGAATTCTTATCGGCCATTCATCTAAGGTAAGTGTTTCTCTTTTTAGGTCTAAAATATCAAAGGGGATTCCATAAGAACTGTTGCCTTGATGTGTATATTTCGCCCTATCCCCAATTTGAGATTCTAAAAGATGTAAAAGGGTTGTTTTAGCATTAGAACCTGTAATAACAATAATTTTTGGTTTCCAAAAAAAGAGTTGGATTTGAGCAAAAAATCTAAAATAAGTAGCTATTGGAAAATATAGCGCCTGTTTGATTTTACTAATCATTCTGAAGCTAAATTATACCCTAAATTGAGGCAAATAATCTATGCTACACTTTGACTCTCCCTTTTTTCAACTGGGATTTTGAATCCCTTTTAATTCCTTAATAAAAAAATCAACTCCGTCTGATTCTAATTTAATATATGCTAAATTAGAAACAGATCCTGTAAGGTATGTTTCTTTGGACAAATGATTTAGAAATACTCTCATCAGTCCTCCGTGAGCAACCACTAAAATAGTTTTACCGGCGCAGGCAACTGAAGTTTCTCTCAGGAATGTGATTAATCTGCCAACGGCCTCCTCATCAGTTTCGTATCCTTTGTAAGGCTTATATTGAGCCCTTTCGTTTTTGCTTAAATTTTCCCATTCATCGTAATATTTTTTCATTAATAGCCAGGGTTTGCCGTTAAATTTTCCGTACCGGCGTTCACGTAAAAGTTTGGTTGTTTCGATTGCCAGGTTTTTTTCCACTGCAATTATTTCGGCAGTTTTTTTGGCCCTAATTAAATCTGAAGAAAAAACTGCATCAAATTTAATATGTTTCAAATTTGATGCCATAGTTTCTGCCTGTTTTATCCCCTCCCCGTTTAAGGGGATATCTGTTTCTCCCTGGGTAATACCGTTAAGATTCCAATCTGTTTGGCCATGCCGGACAATATATAAAGTGCATAAATCTGACATAAGGTATAATTATAGCCTATGGATTTCAAAAAATTAAGGGAAAAACACGCACAGTTTATTTATGAAGGGTTTAAAGTTGAGCAGGAAAATGAGAATCTTAAAGTGACTTTTGATTTTTTACTAACGCCTGATATCAGGTTTAAGCCCCAGGTTATATTTCCAAATGTCTCTAAAACTAAAGATATCGATAATTTAGTTTTTAATTTGGGGATGGTTGAACTTTTGAGCTATTGGAAAGCGGCTTGTCCTCCCAAAATTATTATCAAAGCAGGTTATTTGGATGAGGAACAGATTAAATTTTGGAAAAAGCTATTAATAAAAGGTTTAGGGGAATTTTTTTATATAAATAAAATTGATTTTACACAAAAAGATTTATTTGTTTTTGAAACAGCTTCCCACTCGTCAAGTGGGAACGTATTTAATGGAGACCTAAAGGATAGGGATTTGGTTTTGGTGGGCGGAGGAAAAGATTCCGCAGTTACTCTTGAGTCTATTAGCCAAAAAGGCAAAGAATTTAACTGTCTTCTTTTGAATCCGACTGAGGCAGCGGTAAAAATGGCAGAAGTTGGCGGGTGTAAAAATCCAATTATTATCAAAAGAACTATAGATCCAAAATTGCTTAAGCTAAATGCGCAGGGTTATCTAAATGGCCATACTCCTTTTTCAGCATATCTGGCATTTCTTTCAGTTTTTACAGGAGTTTTATATGACTATAAAAATCTGGTTGTTTCTAATGAGGCTTCCTCTAATGAAGGAAATGTAACCTGGTTACACCAGGAAATTAACCATCAGTATTCTAAAACTTCTGAATTTGAAAAAGATTTTCGGAATTATTCAAAAAATTATTTAGCACTTAATGCTAATTATTATAGTTTCCTGCGTTCTTTTGGTGAACTTAAGATTAGCGAGATATTTTCAAAAATGGAAAAATATCACAAGATATTTAGGAGCTGTAACAGGGGCTCAAAACAAGGGGTTTGGTGTGGTGAATGTCCTAAATGTGTTTCTACTTATCTATTGCTTTATCCATTTTTAGGTAAGAAAACAGATGAAATATTTGGAAAAAATTTACTGGATGATGAAAGTTTGGAACCAATCATTAAAGGACTTCTCCGGGAAAATAATGTTGTTAAACCATTTGAATGTGTTGCAACAGTAGATGAAATAAGGACTGCGATTTCGCTAATTAAACAAAAAGTTTTAATTCTGGGATTTGGTCGTGAAGGTAAAATTACTTTGGATTATTTTAGGAAAAATTTTCCTAAAACAGAAGTTGGCATTGCTGATAAGAATGACGGAAAGAATTATCTGGAAAGGCTAAAAGATTATGATGTGATAATAAAATCTCCGGGTATCCCCTATTTGCCGGAAATAAAGAAAGCCCAAAAACAAGGAAAAATTATCACTTCTGCAACAAATATTTTTTTTCAAAAATGCCCGGGGATGATAATTGGTGTAACGGGTACTAAAGGAAAAAGCACTACTGCATCTTTAATTTATGAAGTTCTAAAAATAGGCGGAATGGATGCGCATTTAATCGGAAATATCGGTAAGCCGGCTCTGTATCTTCTGGATCAACTGAATGAAAATTCAATCGTTGTTTATGAACTATCATCATTTCAACTGGAAGGTTTGAATAAAAGTCCGCATATTGCAGTTATCACAAATCTGTATCCCGAACATTTGGACCACCACGGAAATTTTGAAGATTATAGACAGTCAAAATTTAACATCACAAAATTTCAAACAGAAAAAGACTATTTAATTTGCAATAAAGATATTTCAGTAGATACAAAAGCCCAAAGAATTCCTTTTACGCAAAATAATAGTTTAGATGATACTGCTCCTGCTAAGATAGTAGGAGAATTATTTAAAATCCCTCAGGAAAAAATTAACCAGGCAATAAAAAATTTTAAGCCACTTCCCCACCGGTTAGAGCTTGTAGGAGAATTTAAGGGAATCAAATTTTACAACGATTCGCTGGCTACTATTCCCCAGGCAACAATTGGAGCTTTGCAAGCTTTGGGTGAAAATGTTGAAACTTTAATTGCCGGAGGATTTGACAGGGGTATAGATTATGCTATTTTGGGAGAGGCAATAGGCAAATCAAACATAAAAACCTTGATTCTTTTCCCCGACACTGGTAAAAAAATCTCAGAGGCAGTCAAATCAAAGATTCAAAGCTTTAATGTCAGTAGCATGCAGGATGCTGTAGAGCTTGCTTTTAAGCATACCTCTCTGGGGAAAATAGCCCTCCTCTCCCCTGCTTCAAGCAGCTTTAACTTATTCAAAGATTACGCAGACAGAGGTGAACAATTTAAAAAATACGTTACTTCGCTGTAACAAGTGTTTTTGCCAGTTTATCTGTATCTCCGGCACTCATAAAAAAGACGATATCACCCCTTTTAATTTCCGGTTTAAGTTTTTCTAAAGTTTCGCTGGCAGACCCGATATAAGTAACATTTTCTTTGCCGATTGCATCAACCAATTGTTGGCTGGTAACGAGTCCTGTATCAATTTCCCGGGATGGATAAATATCCATAATAAAAGTTTTAGTGCGCGAAGCGCGCGAGCTTTGCTCATCTGTCTGTATATTTTTAAAGACTCTCACAAAGTCAGAAAAAAGTGCTTTTGTTCTAGAAAACATATGGGGTTGATAAACTAGCAGTATTCTTTTTTTAGGAAACTTTTCTCTTGATGCTTCCATAGTTTTTTCTATCTCTGTCGGATGATGGCCAAAATCAGAGTACACTTTTGCGCCGCTAAATTCTCCGATATATTCAAACCTCCGGCTTGCTCCCGTAAAATTCTCCAGACTTTTTCTTATTATTTCGGGATCAAGACCCAGGGTCAGTCCCACTTGCAATGCCAGTGAAGCATTGGCAACATTAAACTTCCCCGGTACCTTAAGTTTAAATTTAATTAGCTCTGGATTTGGTTTATCAAAAACTTTTTTTGATTGGCTTTCAAACTTTGCAAAACTTTTCCTGACTGCTGTAAAATCCTTGAAATATTCCGGATGGTCCATCTCTATATTTGTTACAATAGTAATATCCGGTTTTAAGTGTAAAAAATTATCATTAAATTCATCAGCTTCTATTACAAAATATTTCCCTTGCCCAATTCTGTAATTTGCTTTCCACCAGGGAACTATTGCTCCGAGTTCAACAGTCGGGTCCAGTCCGGCATCTTCCAGCATTTTTGCAATCATGGCAGTGGTGGTGGTTTTACCGTGAGTGCCGCAAACAGCAATTACGAATTTATCTTTGGTCAAATACTTTCCTAAAAACTCCTGCCAGGTCATGATCTCGATACCTCGTTTTCTCGCTTCTCGCAACTCGGGATTATTTGGGTCTAGCGAAAAAATAGCAGGTGTTACCGCCAAAATATCTACGTTCCCACTCGTCAAGTGGGAAGCTGAATGTTCTTTCAAAAGTTGATCAGATTTAAATTGGGTGGTAAATTCGTTATTAGGTTCCAGGTCACAGCCGGTGACTTCAAAACCTTGTGATTGTGCAATCGCAGCCGCCGCCGACGCCCCACTCCCCCCGATTCCTAAAAAATGGACTCTTTTAACCATATTTACGATATATTATATTCTAAAATTAAGGTTTATAACCAATAACCATTATTTCTCTTCCCAGAAACCGGTTTACAACTGAAGTTGTATTTGCATCAAGTCTCCAAAGTAAATTATTTAATGTAGAACTTGGAGTCGGTTGAACATAATACTTTCGTTGATTCTCTCTTTTCATTAGGCGAATCCAGGAAGTATATGCACCCACGCCGTAAGATTCAAGATCAACTAAGCCAGCTTTTTCCATTCTGGCTCTCAATTCAAATGGAGTAAAATCGAACATGGGTCCATAAGCCCAGGTCCCTCTGAACTCTGAAATTCTTTTGTTGAATGTATGAAATAGATTATATTTATTTGGGACAATGAGAGCCAAAATTCCTCCCGGCTTTACAACTCTGGTCATTTCACAGATTAGATCTTGTCTGGCAGGATCAGAAAAGTGTTCGTTTAATCCGATCGAAGCAACACAGTCAATACTACCGTCTTTTATTGGTATCATGAAAGCATCTGCCAGAATCAAATCACCTCTGATATTTTGTGAGGATGCGTAATCCTTAGCGGTATTTAATACGTTTTTTGCCTGGTCCAATAAGAGAAGTTTTATATTGGGTTCGGATCCGACTATGGGTATTGTTCTTGATCCTGGACCACATCCAATATCAAGGAACAAAGCACCCGCTCTGTCTTTTAATTTACCTATAACTATCTTAGTAAGTATTGATATTGTATCTGTTTTGGGATTTACCGGTATGAATTGTGGCTTCGTTTCCCAATACTTACGCCACACATCAGGAACTTCTTTTGACATTCCGCAATTTTAACACATACGAACCGCAAAATTCAAACTATAGGGTTAAGAAATGGAATTATATATCAAGGGTAGCCATCTTAGCGTGGGTCTGAATGAAACGTTTGCGCGGAGGGACTTCGTCGCCCATCAGCATGGTAAAGACTTCATCTGTTGCAGTGACATCGTCAATAGTTACCTGTTTGAGAACGCGGTTCTCCGGATTCATAGTAGTTTCCCAAAGCTGGTCAGGATTCATTTCTCCTAAACCT
>JAUSHE010000037.1 GCA_030648435.1 Candidatus Daviesbacteria bacterium | reverse complement strand
CGGTTTTATGTTGAAAAATTGGAAAAGAAATTTATACCAACAACCTTAGGGATAACCGTAATTGATTTTTTAATGGCAAATTTTGCCGATATTTTAGATTATTCTTTTACCGCCAAAATGGAGGATGAGTTGGATGAGATTGCCCTGGGTGAGCGACAGTGGAAGCCGGTTATTAAAGAATTCTACGGACCATTCGAAAAAAACTTAAAAAAAACCGAACAAACTGCCCAAAAAGTCAAAATGGAGGTGCAATACGCAGGAAAGAAATGCCCTAAATGCGGAAAAGAATTAATTGTAAGAATTGGCAGGTTTGGTAAATTTTTTGCCTGTTCCGGTTTCCCTGAATGTAAGCATACAGAATCAATAGAGGAAAAAATTAATGCAAAGTGTCCGGATTGCGGCGGAGAAGTTGTAGTGAGGAAAACCCGTCATGGTAAAACATTTTATGGCTGTAAAAACTGGCCAACTTGCAAATTTGCCAGTTGGACTAAACCAAAAGTAGGCGTCAGTGAACAGGCAACAGGCAACAGTAGTACAAACAGCAAAAATGAGAACTCATAAAGATCTGACGGTTTGGCAGAAGTCCATGGAGCTTGTAGAGTTAATTTACAAGACTACAAACAAGTTGCCCAAGTCTGAACTATTTGGACTTATATCTCAGATGCAAAGATCTGCAATATCGATACCGTCAAATATTGCTGAAGGAGCTAAAAGAGAACATAAGAATGAATATATTCAATTTCTTTCCATAGCTAATGGATCTGCTTCAGAGTTAGAAACCCAGCTTTTGCTTACCAAAAAATTATATCCTAAACTTAAAACAGAAATTGAAAAAGCTTTACCTCTCTTAGATGAAATATTAAGGATGCTTTATTCATTTATGAAATCTCTGAGAAATTAACTGTTATACATTCAAGCACCTTTGGCCTGTAGCCTGCCGCCTGTAGCCTGGAGTTAATACTTGCAAGTATTAACGGATTTTGGTATTATATTGAGGGCCTTAAAAATCCTTCGACTAGCGCTCAGGACTATTTAGACAGAACCCCCAAGAAAATGAAATACATATTTGTCAGCGGCGGTGTTATTAGTGGAATTGGTAAAGGGATTGCAACATCCTCGATTGCGCTACTTTTAAAATCCGCAGGTTATAAAGTTACCCCCATAAAAATGGATCCATACTTAAACGTTGATGCTGGCACAATGAATCCGATTGAACATGGTGAAGTATTTGTGTTGGATGATGGCACAGAAACAGACCAAGATCTTGGTCATTATGAGCGGTTTTTGAATGAGTCTTTAGACAAAAATAGTATTGCCACACAAGGATCTATTTATTTATCTGTAATTTCCCGGGAGCGGAATCTGGAGTATGACGGCGAATGTGTGGACGTAATGACTTATGTAACAGAAGAAATTATCAAAAGAATCAAAGAGGCAGGCAGATCCAACAGCGCGGATGTGGTGGTGATAGAAATCGGCGGAACCACCGGGGAATACCAGAATATCCTTTTTTTGGAAGCAAACAGGCTGATGAAATTAAAAAATCCGGAAGACGTTATTCATGCCCACATTACATATTTGCCAATTCCTGCTTCAATTGGTGAAATGAAAAGTAAACCCGCTCAGATGTCGGTTCGGGACTTAAATGCGATGGGGATTCAGCCGGATATACTTTTGGCAAGATCTGAGAGACCGCTGGACCAGCAAAGAATTAAAAAATTGTCTATTTCAACAGGATTGGAACCGGAAGATATAATTTCAGCGCCGGATGTTGATAGTATTTATAAAGTGCCGATTGGTTTTGAAAAGCAGAATTTAACAGAAAGGTTGCTTAATAAATTAGGTTTAAAAAGAAAGCAAAAGGACTTAAAGGAATGGGAAGAGTTTGCCCTGAAAATTGACTCTGCCAAGGAGGGTGTAAAGATTGCCATAGTTGGTAAATACTTCTCAACCGGAGACTTTACTTTAGCTGATTCGTATATTTCTGTAATTGAAGCTATTAAACATGCAGCCTGGTCCCAGGGTCTACGGCCGGAAATAACCTGGCTTGACAGCGGAAAAGTTTTGGATAATGTGGAAGTTTTACGGAAGTTCCAGGGGGTTATTGTACCGGGAGGGTTTGGATCGCGGGATATTGAGGGAAAAATTGCCACCATTAAATATGCCAGGGAAAATAATATCCCGTATTTTGGTTTGTGTTACGGAATGCAGCTTGCTGTAGTTGAATATGCCAGGGATGTTTTGGAGCTTCCGGGCGCGCACACAACAGAAATAGACCCTGAAACTAAATATCCGGTTATCCATATCATGCCGGAGCAGGAAAAAAGGATGCTCAATAGAGAATATGGGGCAACCATGAGACTGGGGGCTTGGGATTGCAAGTTGAAAGAGGGAACACTTGTTTATAGTTTATATAAAGACTTAGCACTTATCACTCAGCACTCACCACTAATTTCCGAGCGTCACCGCCACAGGTTTGAATTTAATAATGACTTTTTGGGGCAGTTTATGAAAAAGGGACTGGTTATTTCCGGAACATCACCTGATGGAAAATTGGTGGAGATTATAGAATTAAAAGACCATCCGTTTTTTGTGGGGACTCAATTTCATCCGGAATTAAAATCCAGGCCACTTGCTCCGCATCCTTTATTTGTAGGTTTCATCAAAGCTGCAAGTCAAATAAGTTGACAGTTTACAGTTTGGCAAAAATCCATGGATTTAGCTGAAGTAATTTACAAAATTACAGACCAACTTCCAAAAAGTGAGATTTATGGACTTTCGTCGCAGATGCAAAGAGCAGCAGTTTCAATTCCTTCAAATATTGCAGAAGGTGCAAAACGAGGTCATAAATTAGAGTATATTCAATTTTTATCAGTTGCCAACGGATCAGCTGTCGAGCTTGAGACGCAACTATTATTAGCCAAAAGATTATATTCTGATAGAATTATAGAATTTGAGAAAGCAATTATTTTAACAGATGAAATTCTAAAAATGTTATTTTCTTTATTAAATTACTTGAAAGGAAACAAACTGTAACCTGACAACTGTATACTGGTAACTATGAATAAAGGACGTTTAATTGTTATAGATGGAATTGATGGTTCCGGGAAAACTACCCAGATAGAACTTCTAAAACAGGTTCTAGCTTCGCAAGGCGTCCCCTTGCAAATTATTAGTTTTCCCAGGTATGAGGATAATGAATATGGGAAACTGGTTAAAAGATATTTGGAGGGTGAATTTGGATCAATTAACGAAGTGGATCCCCGTAAAATGGCTTGTCTTTTTGCCGGAGACCGGCTTTTGGCCAAACCTATCATAGAAAAATGGCTGGCTGAAGGAAAGTTAGTGATTTGTAATAGGTATGTTTCCGCCAGCAAAGCCCACATGGGGGCAAATTTACCAAAAGAAAAAAGGGCAGAATTTTTCAAATGGTTAGATGTATTAGAATATGAGACCAATGCCATACCGAAAGAAGATCTTACGATTCTTTTAACAGTTGATCCTGAGGTTGGACAAAAAAATGTTTTAGGCAGACATCCTGATCTGCATGAAGATAACCTTAAACATCTGGAAGAAGCCAATAAAATCTATCTGGAGCTATCCGGGATGGAACCCAACTGGGAAGTTATAAATTGCATAGAAAACGGTCAGATGAGAAGCAAAGAGGCTATTCATCAAGATATTATGCAGATTTTATCCAAGATTTCTTAGTGCGGAAAAAGCTTTTTTAAAACTTATTTGGCAGGCCAAATTACAGCTTTGGTGGTAGTTAATAATTTAACTGATAAAGCAGGTCTCACCAAAAATCAATCCTCCAAAGGAGGGAGATTTCGTAGTATAAAAATTGTCAATTTGGACAATTACGAAACCTCCCAACTGGGAGGTTTTTTATGAGGAAAAAGGAAAATAAATGAAAAATACTGAAAGATATGAAGTAGCAAAATTTGGCGGTTGGTCCTTAGCAAATGGAGAAAGGACCAAGTCCGCTATGGATTATGTTAAAGCTAATTCAGATATTCACTATGTAGTACCTTCAGCTCCAGGATTTGTGAATAAAGATGATAGAAAAGTAACTGATCATTTAATTGATTTGACTGAAGCAAAGAAATTAGGTAATTCATATCAAGATTTTTTGGGAGCTGTTAATACTCGATTTATGAAGATTGCTGATTTCTTGGGTTACCATGACATGGGCAGATTATTAAGTGAGTTGGAAGAAGGGGTGGCAAGGGGGAAAACTGATGCTTGGATAATATCCCGAGGTGAGGATATTAATGGAAGGATGTGGGCAGATTTTTTAGATTATTGTTTCGTTGATCCTACAGAATTAATTAAATTTAGAAAAGACGGTCAATTAGATGAAAGATCATATCATCAAATAGGCAGTAGACTCAAAAGAAGAGATAGGTATGTGATCCCAGGATTTTTTGGTTTAGGAGCAGATGGAGAGGTGCAGGTATTTCCAAGAGACGGGTCAGATATTACGGCTGCGTACATTGCTCGAGGAATTCATGCTTCTATATACAGAAATCTGACAAGTACTAATGGTATTCTTTCGGCAGATCCTGAAATAGTGAAGGATGCTAGGCGGATCGAAACCATGATCTTTGAAGAAGCAAGAGAACTAGGGAACGGAGGTTTAAAGGTTTTACATCGCGATGCGATCATTCCTTGTATGCAAGCTGGAATAGATATAAATGTTTGTTGCTCCGAGGATCCTGAAAGTCCTGGGACTAAGATTGTTGTGAGTCGTTTAAGTAAAGCAAACGAAGGTGTTATAGGAATAGCTGGTAAAGCTGGATTTGCCTCGTTGTTTTTTCATAAAGTAGGAATGGAGGAGGATATGGGGATTGCAAGCAGGATTCTACGGGCTATTAAGAAAAACGGAATTCCAATCTCTTATATACATACAAACACTGACGATATGTCGGTTATATTTAGCGAGCAACAGCTTATAGGAGATCGAGAGGATAAAATTAAAGAAGAAATAGGAAAATTAAGACCTACTGAGATGGTTGTTAAAAGAGGTATCAGTGTTTTATCAGCGGTTGGACAGGGACTTAGGGAAAATGGTTCAAAAGTAAGCGCCCAATTAACAACAGCTTTAAATGATGTATCCATAGAGCACGGCATAACATATATTAGCCGAAGCATAATCGTCAGAGCATTTCTTGAAGATAGCGGCAGACTTAATGATGCTATTAAGGAAGCTCACAAAGCTTTAATAGAAGATCGTTAGAGTAAATTATTACAGAGGTTATGTAATTTACTACTTGAAAAAAGGGTGATAACCAATTAGGATCATTTCATGGATATTTTTGGGACTTTGCC